>JBKOZG010000304.1:0-10878 GCA_046725775.1 Actinomycetota bacterium
GTAGTACACCGAGCCCTAAGACGCTGAGACCGGTCGCGGTGAGGCCGGATAGCGCGGCCAGCCCGGTGCGGTGAAGGTCCTTGCGCCACATCAGGAAGCCGGCCGCGGCAGCTGCTCCAAGCCCAAAGCCGCCAAGAACCCATCCGATGGTTCGCACACCCCAACCGGTCTCGTTGGCCAGCAGTGGCACCCCGGCGATCATTGGCCCGCTGAACCCTAATTCCGCGACGAACACCACGATCAGCAACGTCGTCAGAGTCCGGTACCCGCGGATCAACCGGATACCCGCCAGGAGGTCGGCCCACACCGACACCCCGGACTTGTTGGTGCTCGATTCAGGGTCGTGCGGTGCCACCTGGCCCGGTGTGTCCTGAGGGCGGGCCATCTGAGTAATGGCCAGGAAGACGACCGACACCGCGAACAGCCAGGCGTTGACCAAGAACGCCGCAACGGCGCTCGCCACGACCAGCAGCAAGCTGCCCAGGGGTGCGCCGACGAACTCAGCACCCCGGGCCACGATCGTCTTCGCTGCGACGACCCGAGTGATCGCCTCACGCCGCACCAGGTACCGGGGGGCGGTATTGATGGCGGGTAGGAAGAAGCCGTCGACCAACCCGAACATGACAGCCAGCGCGCCGAGCAGCAACGGGCTGACATCGCCGCCGGCTACGACGATCGCGAAGACGATCATGATGAGGGTCCGCAGCAGGTCCGACGCGATGATGGTCGGCTTGGGCCCTATCCGATCGACGATGACGCCCCCCATTAGGAGCAGAGCGGCCTGAGGTATGGCACCCGCTACGAGGATCAGGCCGACGTTGACCGGAGTAGTCGTCTGTACAGCGACCCAGGCAAGCGTGACCAGATAGATGTGATTCCCGATCAACGAGGTCGCTAGGCCGATCAGCCACCGCAGCACATGAGGCAACACGCAACTCCCTCAGGGCGACTGGTATCGGTCAGGATCTGCAGATCTCCCGACGGTACTCTCAGCTGTGCGGGAACGCACGTGTGCACACCTGCCTTGCGCGTAGCAGCCCAGGGTAGGCTCAGGAGGCCTGGCTGACCGTCGACATGTTGAAGTCGGGCACTCGGACGGGCGGCATGATCGTACGGTTGAAGTAGTCATTCCACTCCCGGCACAAAGTCAGCTCGGCCGCGCCAATCTCCCTGATTCGGCCCAATAGCTCGACCGGCGAGTCGTTGAAGCGGAAGTTGTTGACAGCGCCTACCACCTCCCCGTCCTCGACGAGATAGACCCCGTCGCGGGTGAGCCCAGTCAGCAGCAGCCGCTCCGGGTCGACCTCACGGATGTACCACAGGCATGTCAGCAACAGGCCACGTTCGGTCGCGGAGATCATCTGTTGCAGGCTGGCAGTGCCACCACCGTCCATGATCAGGTTGTCCGCCGGCGGTGTCGGCTGGCTGCCCGTCCGGGCCGCATGGGCGCGGTTGCGGATCAGCTCGTGCAGTGCCCCGTTCTGAATCCAGGTCGTCGCGTTGATCGGCAAACCACCATCAAACGCCCAGGAGGTTCCGTCGGCGGAGGAGGCGAAGTCGACGAACGGGATGGTTTCCAGACCCGGATGTTGCGGGTCTGAGATGAGGTTGATCGGGAGGTCCGCAAGCCGCCGCCCGATTTTGGTGGTGCCGTTCCCGCCCGCGAAGACGTTGCGGCCCTCTTCTGCGTCCCGTGCGTTGGCTGTCCAGTACGCGTAAATCATCAGGTCCGCAATGGCGCTGGGCGGCAGCAGCGTCTCGTACCGTCCGGGCAGCAGGTCCAACTTCTTCGCTGCCCAGCCCAATCGTGTCGTCAACTCATCAACGACCTCAGCAATATCAACATCGGAGAAGTCTCGAGTGGCCCGGCCCAGCCAGGCTGAGGATTCGAGGTCAGCTGTCTTGCCGTTGAGTTCCAGCCGCCCGGTTCGCTGCACACCCCGCCGCCGTAAGCCGGTCGTGCTCCCCAGATAGGTGGTCCCTACGGCATGCTCTGCGAAGCCAAACAGCAGCTGCCGTGCCGCGTGAGCGCCGTCGAGAGCGACTCCGAGCCCCTTCGCCAGCTCACCGAGGACATCGATGCTCGTGGTCTCCGGCGGCTCTTCCCAGACATCGTTGTGGGCATAGTTCTCAACCAGCGGGGCGGCATCCTCGGCCGGGCGTGCCGCTCGTGCCAGATGCTCGGCAGCCGAAACGACGGCGTTGACATCCTCGACTCCGGCGATCTCCTGGGTGACGGTTCCAGCGGCAGTGCCATCCGCGACGTCAGCTGTTGCCGTCACAGTGAGCCTCCTGCTGCGCATCTCGCCATTGGAGATCAAGGCATTGTTGGCCCAGCGCAGGTTGGCTTCGGCGTGCTCGGTCACCCCGAGCACACACGGCAGAGTCGCGACGCTGAGCGCCCGCTCGACGAGGTCCTGCGGGCGGACGGAGGCGTTCACTGCTGACCTCCTTCGGCTTGGGTGTTCAGGACGTTCACGCTGCGGAAAAGCGCCGCTGGGCAGCCGTGCGAGACGGGAGCGATCTGTCCAGGCTGGCCCTTGCCGCAGTTGAAGGCGCCACCGAGGAGATAGGTGTCGGGGCCCCCAACAGCCTCCATGGAGCGCCAGAAGTCGGTTGTCGTGGCCTGATAGGCCACATCTTTCAGCTGCCCGGCCAGCCTGCCCTTATCGATCTTGTAGAACTGCTGCCCGGTGAACTGGAAGTTGTAGCGCTGCATGTCGATCGACCATGACTTGTCGCCAACGATGTAGATGCCCTTGTCTACGCCAGAGATCAGCTCGCTGGTGCTGGGACCGTCGGGCGCGGGCTGGAGTGAGACGTTGGGCATTCGCTGCATCGCGATGTGGCCTGGGGAGTCCGCGTACGCGCACCCGTTCGAGCGCCCGAAGCCCTTCTCCGCGGCCATCTGCCGGTTCAGCTGGTAGCCGACAAGCGTGCCGCCCGCGATCACATCGAATCGCTGCTGGGCCACACCCTCATCGTCGTAGCCGATCGTGGCCAAGCCATGCTCGACCAGCCGATCTCCCGTTACGTTCATCGCCTCGCTGCCGTACTGGAGCCTGCCCAGCTGGTCGAAGGTTGCGAACGAGGTGCCCGCGTACGCGGCCTCGTAGCCCAATGCGCGGTCCAGCTCGGTCGCGTGCCCGATCGACTCATGGATGGTGAGGAACAGGTTGCTGGGATGGATCACGAGGTCATAGAGGCCAGCATCGACCGAGGGGGCAGCAACGTGGGCCGCCAGCAACCCGGGTATCTCGGCAACCTCGGCGTCGAAATCCCAGCCGGTGCCAGTCAAGTACTCCCACCCCCGGCCCGTCGGTGGAGCAGTGGTACGCATCGTCGCAAAACCATGATCACCAACTGAAACGGCCGTCAGCTGGGCCTGGATTCGAACCCGCTGCTGGGTCGTGTTAGTGCCTGCCAGGTTGGCGAAGTACTTGTTCTCGTGAACGTAGCCGAGGATCGCGGTAGCGTGGGTGACGCCGGGCGCGGCAAGTAGCACCTCGTTGAGACCCAGAACCCGGCCGGTCTTGGTTGCTTCGTCGACGTCGAACGGATCCACCTCGTAGGCCGACACCCACGTGGCGTCGGCATAGATATCCTCTTCGGCCAACTCGACCGAGGCGGGCGTCAGCGGGCGGGAAACTCTTGCTGTGGCTACCGCACGTTCCGCCAGGCGAGCCGCCGCGTCTGTTGAGAGCGTGATGTCAGCCGCGAACCCCCAGACGCCGTTGTGGACGACCCGAACCGACAAGCCCAGCACCTGACCATCGGCGGTGGTTTCCAGCGCATGATCACGGAAGCTGCGGTACGCCTGGCGCAACCGCTCCACGCGGACTTCCGCGTGGCTGCACCCGAGCTCTTTGGCTTTTGAGAGGGCGGCGTCGCTCAACGCATGCAAGGGCAGCGCAAGAAACCTTCCATCGAGCTCAGGCATGCTCGTCAGCGTAATGCCGTCCCGGCTGAGCTGGTTCGGATATGCGATGTGTCTGCTCGCTCTAGAGTGTTCGTCGTGACAGTCGCCGTGCGTGTCATCGCGTGCTTGGACGTGCACGCTGGCCGGGTCGTCAAGGGCGTCAATTTCGTCGCGCTGCGAGACGCCGGCGATCCGGTGGAGCTGGGTGCGTTCTACGACGCAGAAGGAGCCGACGAACTGACCTTCCTCGACATCTCGGCGTCGGTCGAGGGCCGGGAGACGACACTGGAGGTGGTGCGCCGGACTGCCGAGACGGTGTTCATTCCGCTGACCGTGGGCGGCGGCGTTAGCTCGGTGGGTGATGTGGACGTCTTGCTGCGCGCCGGCGCTGACAAGGTGGCGATCAACACAGGGGCCATCCGCCGGCCAGATGTGATAGGTGAGATCACCCAGCGGTTTGGCAACCAGGTACTGGTCCTCTCCGTCGACGCTCGCCGTGCGGATTGGGCGCCATCTGGCTTCGAGGTGACCACCCATGGCGGGCGCACGCCGGTAGGGCTGGATGCGGTCGAATGGGCCCGCCGCGGAATTGATCAGGGCGTCGGTGAGATCCTGCTCAATTCCATGGATGCGGATGGCACGACCGCCGGCTTCGACCTGGAGATGATCCAGGCGGTACGCGCGGTGGTCGATGTGCCGCTGATCGCATCTGGCGGCGCAGGTCGGGTTGCGGACTTTCCACAAGCGATTGCCGCTGGCGCAGACGCGGTGCTGGCTGCGACGGTTTTCCACTTCGGCGCGCTGCGGATCGCCGAGGTCAAGTCGGCGATCGAGGCCGCAGGATTTCCGGTACGCCACGCGGCGCTTGCGCCATCGGCGGGACACTGAGCCAATGCACGCGCCGAAACGGGTCGTTTGGCTGCCGTACGGAAGTGTCGAGGAGGCTGAGCAGCGGCTCGGCGGCATCCCCGATGGGCTACATGTCGACTGCTACCGAGCCGACGCTAACAACTGGCCGGACACGGTGGCCGAGGTCGAGTTCTACGTGCTGCCGTACTTGAAGGGCGAGGAGGTTCTCGACCGGATCGGTGAGATGAGCCGGCTTGAGGTGATACAGACCTTGACTGCAGGGGTGGAGAACTTCCTGCCACATGTTCCGGACGGCGTGATCTTGTGCAATGCGGCGGGGGTGCACGACGCCAGCACGGCCGAATTGGCTGTCGCGCTGGCGTTGGCAAGCGGCCGTCATCTCGATCACTACGCGCGGAACCAGCCGAGCGGTGTTTGGGAGGAACTCCTCATAGGCATCTCGCTGGCCGACCAACGCGTGTTGATCATTGGATACGGGCACATCGGCGCCGCGATCGAGCGCAGGCTGGCTGGCTTTGAGGTCGCATCAGTGACTCGAGTGGCCAGCCGTCCGCGTACCGAGCCGGTGCCCGTGTATGGGACCGAGAATCTTTTGGAGCTACTTCCTCACGCCGATGTCGTCTTCTTGGTGGCTCCGCACACCCGCCAAACCGAAGGGATGATCGGCAGTCGCGAACTCGCTGCACTGCCGGATGGCGCGCTGCTGGTCAACGTCGCGCGGGGCAAGCTCGTTGACACCGATGCGCTGCTGGCCGAGACCTCGACCGGCAGGATCCGCGCGGCACTCGACGTAACCGATCCGGAGCCGCTGCCACCCGAGCACCCGCTGTGGCGTACCCCCGGGGTGTTGATCTCGCCCCACGTGGGTGGGCCAAGCACCGCCTTCTTCCCGCGCGCCGACCGACTCATCGCTGCCCAGCTGGGTCGTTTTGCCGCCCGCAAGGAACTGGAGAATAGGATCATATGACACCCTTCGAGATGCCGGAGCCTCAACACCTCGATCCCAATTGCATCTTCTGCAAGATCGTTTCTGGGGAGCTGCCCTCCCGTCGGATCTATGAGGACGATCGGGCGGTGGCCTTTCTTGACATCGCCGCGTGGCATCGCGGGCACTCGTTGGTGGTGCCGAAACGGCATGTACCCGATGTCATCACCGGCTCCTTGGCCGAGATCGCTCCGGCGGTGGACGCTGTGGCGAAGCTGCTGAAGCAGCGGCTGGCTGCCGACGGGATCAACCTGCTGCTGTCCGCGGGCGACGCGGCGGGGCAGGAAGTCTTCCATACCCATATGCATGTAGTGCCGCGGTACGCCGACGAGCCCGGTCTGCGGCTGCTGATCAACCCGGGTACCGCGCCCGACGGTGAGTTGGAGGCGGTCTACCGCCAGATCCAGGCGGGCGCGTGACCCTGCCGACCCGTTCGGCTCAAGCTGCATCACTACCGGTCAGCCGGCGGCTGACTCGAGCGGCAGTGGAGTTCCTGCCGCCGATGGCGGTCGCGTTGTTGATCTTGCCCTACATCATCCAGTACGGGAGGCTGGTCCCTTGGCAGCCCTCGACGATCGACCTGCAGGTCTACGTGTACGCGGTCAAGGACATGTTGGCCGGCAAAGACATCTTTACAACCACAACGCCGTTCTGGAGGCTCTACTTCATCTATCCACCGATCGCTGCGATCTTGATGACGCCGCTTGCCTTAGGCCCGTACGCCTTCTGGCAGCTTGTCTGGACAGGCGGTCTGGTCTGGGCCCAGCAATCGGTGCTGAAGCGCTGCGGCGCGCCGCGTGGCTGGAAGCTCGGGCTACTCGGCATCGCAGTGCTGCTCGCGGTCGAGCCCATTCGCACCACACTCGGGTACGGCCAGGTGAACACCATACTGATGGCGCTGGTAGTTGCCGATCTGCTGCCGGATCGGCCAGAGCGGCGCAGCCGCATCCCGCAGGGCGTCTTGATCGGGCTGGCGGCAGCGATCAAGCTGACCCCGGCGCTCTTTGTGATCTTCATGTTCTTGATCGGCAAGCGGCGAGCGGCGATTACCGCGATCATCAGTTTCGCCGTCTTCACCGGAATTGGCGCGATATTGCTTTTTCGGGAAACGCTGGTGTTCTTCGGCGGGCTGTCTGGCGGCGACACTCGTACGGCCTCACCGCTGTATACCGGCAACCAGTCACTGCTCGGCGTGTTCTTCCGGCTCGGTGACTCCTCGCGTACCACTACCGTGGTGGGACTCGCCGTGGCCGGAGTCCTGGCAGTTCTTGGCTGCCTTATTGCCGCGTACTGGTGGCGCAACAATGAAAAGGTCTTCGCCGTCGCGATCGTGGGCCTGACCACGTGTTTGGCCTCGCCGCTGTCTTGGACGCACCACTACGTGTGGATCCTTCCTCTGGGAATGGCCGTACTGTCTGCTGGCGTGCCGCGCTGGGCGCGGTACGTCGGCGGGCTTTGGGTGGTCTGGGTTTGTGCCTGCCTGCCCCTCGCTGTGCTGCCGTACGCGGGCGGCCGGGAGCGGCAGTTCGATTTCCTCCAGCAACTGGTAGCCAATCTCGGCCCAATACTTGGTCTGATCTTGCTCGTCGGACTCGCCTGGCAGCTGGTCGTCACGACCCGCGTTCAGCCCATTCCCACGACAGCCAGCCCCTGACCGCCGCACCTTCCCACGCTACGTGGCTCCCCGGGCACAGCCGTACCTACCATTCGACCCGAACGGCTAGATTGACCGCCATGACTGCGGAGAGCAACATCAACGAAGGAATCGAGTCCACGGCCGGGAACGGTGTCGATATCAAGCCCCGCTCACGGGTGGTGACTGATGGCTTGGAGGCGACCGGGGCACGCAGCATGCTGCGCGCAGTCGGGATGGGTGATGAAGACTGGGCAAAGCCGCAGATCGGCGTCGCCTCCAGCTGGAACGAGATCACACCGTGCAATCTGTCGCTCGACCGGCTGGCCAAAGCCGCCAAAGAGGGAGTGCACGCCGCAGGCGGATATCCGCTGGAATTCGGCACCATCTCGGTGTCCGACGGCATCTCGATGGGTCACGACGGCATGCATTACTCACTGGTGAGCCGGGAGATCATCGCAGACTCGGTGGAGGCGGTCATGCTGGCCGAACGGATGGATGGCTCGGTGCTGCTTGCGGGGTGCGACAAGTCGTTGCCAGGCATGCTGATGGCGGCTGCCCGGCTCGATCTCGCGTCGGTGTTCCTCTACGCCGGCTCGATCATGCCCGGCCACATCGGCGACAAGGAAGTGACCCTGGTTGACGCTTTCGAGGCCGTCGGTGCCTGCGTCAAGGGCCTGATCAGTCGCGATGAGCTAACAGAGATCGAGAAGGCGGTTTGCCCCGGCGAGGGCGCCTGCGGGGGCATGTTCACCGCCAACACAATGGCGAGCGCGGCCGAGGCCCTAGGCATGTCGCTGCCCGGCTCTGCCGCGCCACCTGCCGTTGATCGCCGCCGCGACGGCCTCGCGCGCAAGACCGGAACGGCTGTCGTCGACATGCTGCGTCAGGGGATCACGGCTCGCCAGATCCTCACCAAAGAAGCGTTTGAAAACGCCATTGCGGTGACCATGGCCTTTGGCGGATCAACCAATGCGGTGTTGCACCTGTTGGCGATCGCTCATGAGGCCGAGGTTGAGCTCACCCTCGACGACTTCGTACGCGTCGGTCGCTCCGTGCCCCATCTGGGTGACCTCAAGCCCTTCGGTCGGTATGTGATGACAGATGTGGATCGCGTCGGTGGAGTGCCCGTGGTGATGAAGGCGCTGCTCGGTGCAGGTCTGCTCAACGGAGACTGCCTCACGGTGACCGGCAAGACGATGGCGGAGAACCTCGACGACATCGCCCCGCCCGATGTAGACGGCAAGATCGTCCGCGCGCTGGACAACCCGATCCACCCGACTGGCGGTATCACGATCCTTCACGGCTCTCTGGCGCCCGAAGGCGCAGTGGTGAAAAGCGCTGGCTTCGACACTGAAGTGTGGAAGGGTACGGCCCGGGTCTTCGACGGTGAACGAGCTGCAATGGACGCGCTCGAATACGGCCTCATTACCGCCGGCGATGTTGTCGTCATTCGCTACGAAGGACCCAAAGGCGGCCCAGGAATGCGTGAGATGCTCTCCGTTACCGCCGCGATCAAGGGTGCCGGTCTCGGCAAGGACGTCATGTTGATCACAGACGGGCGCTTCTCCGGCGGCACAACCGGTTTGTGCGTCGGCCACATCGCCCCCGAGGCAGCCGACGGCGGTCCCATCGCCCTTCTTCAGGACGGCGACGAGATCATCCTCGATGTTTCGAACGGCCGGCTTGAGGTGAACCTCAATGAAGCCGAATTGCAAGGCAGACGTGAGGCTTGGACCCCGATTCCGCGACCTGCGCCGCGCGGAGCGCTGGCAAAGTACGTGAAGCTCGTCCAGTCCGCGAATGTTGGCGCCATCTGCGGCTGATCAGCAAGCAGGCAGCATTCCGTCACTGCCGCTCGCTACCGTCATGGGGTGAGCGTACGCATCGACGCTGAGGAGCGGCGGGTCAGGCTAGCCGAGCGGCACTTGCTGCTACCGCGTACCAGGACTGACAGCCTTCCGCAGATCGCCGACGATCTGGTGGCCCTGCACTCATCCGACCCGGTCAGCGTCTTCTTGTCAGCGATGGCTCGGATGGTGCATCCATCTGTCGAGGCCGTGGAGCAGGCGCTGTATGCCGATCGCAGCCTGATCCGGCACCACGCGATGCGGAGGACCCTTTGGGTGGCAACACCGCCAATGGTTCGGCTGATGCATGCGGCGGCCACGCGTGATCTGCTCGCCACCGAGCGGCGACGCACGTCTCAGCTGCTGGCCCGCAGCGGAGTCGCCGATCCGGAACTATGGCTCGCCGAGGCCGAGCGGCTGGTGCTCGCGGATCTCCGAGAACACGGTCCCAGCACAGCGCGCGAGATCGGCCAGCGTTCCGAGGCATTGCGTCAGCGGCTGCACCTCGCACCTGGCAAGGCGTACGCAGCGGTGCAGTCGGCGCACACGAGAGTTCTCTATATCCTCGGTATCTCCGGTCAGATGCTGCGCGGGCGGCCGAGCAGCTGGGTAAACGGCGCCTACCGATACGCGGCTGCAGAGTCGTGGTTGCCCGGTGGGTTGGGAGAGCTTGATCCCGGGGACGCGGCCCGCGAACTCGCTGACCGCTGGCTCCAACGATTCGGCCCGGCGACCACGGCTGACCTGCAGTGGTGGATGGGTTGGACTATGCGCAGGACGAAGCAGGCGCTCCTGGACTGTGGGGCCGTTGAGGCCGAACTGGATGTCGGACCGGGCTGGCTTGCAGCAGATGATCCACCCCTCGGCCCGGTGGAGCCATGGGTCGCCGTGCTGCCCGGACTGGACCCGACGATCATGGGCTGGAAACAGCGGGCTTGGTATCTCCCGAGCACTTCCTCGCAGGTGTTCGACAGCGCCGGCAACGGCGGCCCCAGTCTGTGGGTCGACGGACGGGTAGTCGGAGCTTGGGCCCAGACCAAAGATGGGACGATCCACACCCACTATTTCGAGCGGGTGGCGACTTCCCGCCGGCACGTGATCGACGAGCGGATCAATGAAGTGAAGTCCTGGATCGGGGACACCCGATTCACGGTCCGATTCCCCGGCGACATCCACGCCCGCCTGCTCGGAACCCGGACCGTGCCTGGCCCTGCCTCTCAGCGTCGACGAAGTTAGCCTCGTGATACTTAGGAGCGGAGGCGATCCTTCGCCTGGGCTGGAGTTGACATTCCAGCCGCGAACGGTGATATGGCGGCCCGGCAGCCGCCTACGCTGGCCGGATGAGGGTGCGGGCAGGGGCGATCGCGCTGGTCCTGTCGCTGTTCGCCGGCTGCTACGCACCGGCTGGCGACCCGCAGCCGTCGCCGATTGAGGAGACTTCATCAGCGTCGGCTAGCTCCAACTCAGCCGAGGTGAGTCCGGCTCACGAGACGCCCGCTCCATCGCCTGCCCATTCAGTGCCGCTCGCGCTTGTCGTCCATGCCACTCGGCCGCCGGTTGATGTGGCGCTGGACGATGCTCGCCGGGTCGTGGCGTCGGGAGCGAGCCGCTGGTCCGACAT
>JBKOZG010000349.1:0-13998 GCA_046725775.1 Actinomycetota bacterium
AGTTCTTCTGTGGCTCGATGGCCACACGTTCACCGATCCTGGTCTCCGGTACTTCGGCGCCGACGGCGACGATCCGGCCCGAAAGCTCATGCCCGAGGATGAGGGGACTTTCGACGACGAAGTCGCCGATCCGCCCGTGCCGGTAATAGTGAGTGTCTGAGCCACAAACCCCGACGGCGGCAACTTCAACAAGCACTTCGTCGCTGGCCATCGGAGGTGTCGGCACCCGCTCGATGTTGAGCGTTAGCGGCGCAGTGAGCACGCTGGCGCGCATCTGCTCCGGGATCGTGGTTGGGGCGGCGGTGTGGGTCATGGTAGTTGGTCCCTCTCTCGCTGTTTCCCACATTGTCGGTAGACGGCATGAGGCCTGGCTAGGTCTTGCGCTGTCCTGATCAACGGATGGTGTAGCCGCCATCGACCAGCAAGTCGACGCCGTTGATCATTTTCGCGGCGTCGCTGGCTAGGAACACTGCAGCAGCAGCGATCTCCTCGGGTTCAGCGAATCTCTGTGTGGGAATTTGCGCCTTCAGTGCCTCACCCTCCGGGTTGTCCCAAAGCTCCTTGGCGAGCGCCGTCATCACTACCGTCGGGCTGATGGTGTTGGCTGTGACTCCGCGTCCAGCCCACTCCAGAGCAAGCACCTTGGTTAGGCCAACTAGGCCGAACTTGGATGCGCAGTAAGCCAGGTGGCCGGGCAGTGCGATCGTCGCGGCCTGGGAGGCGAGGCTGATCACGGTGCCGCTGCCCTGGGCGAGCATGATGCGCCCTACCTGCTGGCTGACCAGAAATGCGCCTCGTAGGTTGACGGCCATGGTGAGATCCCAGGTCTCGACCGTGAGGTCCTCTGCGGGGCCCACCACAGCAAGCCCGGCGCTGTTGACCAGCACGTCAATGCGGCTGAACCGTGCGCTCACCGAGCGAATCGCATCGATGACGGACCGCTCGATCGTTACGTCGCAGCCGAACGCCGCCGCTGCGCAGCCCTCGTTGACCTTGCGCTGAGCGGCCTCCAACGCCTTGTCGAGTACGACCACGGTGGCGCCTTTGGCGGCGTACGCATCCACGATCGCCGAACCGATTCCGGAGGCGCCGCCGGTCACAACAGCAACTTTGTCGGCGAGAGAGAAGTCATAACCGACTCGCACTGTCATGTCGGCGCCTTTCTTTGAGACCGTTGTCGGGTGCTCAATGTATTGCGCCGGCTCGCGACCCGGGTTAGCGGCTGGAGTAACCGCCGTCAACGGGCAGCGACACCCCAGTGATCATGGCGGCGGCATCGCTGAGCAGGAAAACAATGGGAGCCGCGATCTCGGCCTCGGTCGCCCAACGTCCCAGCGGCATCTGCTCCAGGAACGGTCCGCCAATGTCGTCGCGACCCCAGTACCAGGCTGACATTGGCGTCATGACCACAGTGGGATTGACCGCGTTGACGCGAATGTTGTATTTGCCCAGTTCCAGAGCGGACACCCGGGTGATGCTGTCGAGGGCAGCTTTGGAGGCCCCGTACGAAATGTGCCCTTGCAGCGCCACCAGGCTCGCCTGACTCGAGACATTGACGATTGACCCACCCCGACCTAGCCGAATCATCGACCGTGATGTGTATTTCGTGACCAGCAGGGCGCCGCGGGTGTTGATGGCGATCACCTTGTCGAAGACCGCGATGTCGGTGTCCATGGGAGTAGCGATCTCGCCACCGAAACCGCCGCAATTGACAACGCCGTACACGTCGAGTCCATCCAGCGCGTTGCGAACGCTGTATTCCGATGCCAGGTTGAACGGCAACGTACGGACGCCCGTCTCCTGGGCGAGGGTAATCAAGGCCTCCTCTGACCGGGCGCTCGCGATAACGTCGGCTCCGGCGACCACGAGCTGACGGACTGTCTCGCTGCCGATGCCACCGGTGGCACCAGTCACCAGCACCGGCCTGTGGTTGAGGTCAATCATCGATGGTGATCTTACGTATCCTCCCTGGACGTCTCACCAGTGCGAAGGCTTGAGATCGTAGAGCGGCAGCCGAAGGAGCAGCCCGGTTCACCGCCAAGTGAAGGAAACAGCCATGACCCTGCCCAGGTTCCGCCTCGACCAACAGACCGCGCTCGTCACCGGGGCCGCGAGCGGTATCGGCCGCGGCATCGCTCTAGGACTGGGCGCCGCCGGCGCCAATGTCGCATGCTTCGATCTCCCCGAATCAGCTCTGGACGAGGTCTGCGGCGAAATCAGGGCGGCCGGCCAAGATGCTATCGCCGTATCGGGCGATGTCATGGATGCCGACATGCTCGCCGATGCGGTCCGGGACGCCGAGAGCGCGTTCGGCCCGCTGAGCCTCGCCGTCAACAGCGCAGGAATCGCAAACGCGGCACCAGCCGAGGAGATGTCCCTGAACCAGTGGCAGCGAGTGATCGACATCAACATGACCGGAGTTTTCCTGTGTTGCCAGGCAGAGAGCCGGGCCATGCTCGAGCACGGCCGTGGCGCGATCGTGAACATCGCCTCGATGTCTGGATCCATCGTCAACCGTGGACTGCTCCAGGCCCACTACAACGCCTCGAAGGCGGCTGTGGTTCACCTCAGCCGAAGTCTGGCGATGGAATGGGCCCACCGCGGCATCAGGGTGAACTCGATCAGTCCCGGCTACACGGCTACCCCCATGAACCTGCGACCCGAGGTTGCCGAACAGGTCACTAAGTTCGAGGCAGATACGCCGCTGGGCAGGATGGCGACCGTGGACGAACTGGTCGGGCCGGCCATCTTCTTGCTCAGCGACGCAGCCAGCTTCTGCACTGGAGTAGACCTGTTGGTGGATGGCGGCTTCACCTGCTGGTGACGCGAAGGACATTGTGAGTGCTAGGCGCCAACAACCACGTAGTCGGTCCGGGGGTAAGGTTCGGCCAGAAAGGTGCTCTCCTTTTCCCAGGCCGCCGCAGCTTGTGGATGTTGTTCCAGAAACCGCCGCACCTCCTCCGACTCCTCTTCCGGTCTTGGGAAGTACCGATCGCGCGCCTCCTCGCTCTCGATTTCAAAAAGCAAGAGAAACTTCCCGGTCCGCTCGCCCCGATCGCCTTTGAGGAGATATGTTTTCCAACCTTCGAATTCCGGCAAGGATGCGAGCTCTTTGGTGTAGAACTGCTCGTACTCTTCTTGCGTCACACCTGGCCGCAGCTCAATTTCGTGCATCCCGAAGACTTTCGGCACGGCGATCCTCCTTGAGGAATAGTGGTGGGCAATCAGCCTATTGGAGCTGATCCTGGCTGGCGAAGGATGATCACTACTGTTGCAGGCGTGCAGGGCCACTGCGAGAGCGGGTTCGGTCGGGTTGCCGACGTCTTCGCGGCACAGCTGAGGAGCCGACGCGACATCGGTGGCTCGGTCGGGGTCTATCTCGACGGGAAGCCGGGCAGTCACAGGCCAGCGGCCGCGATGTGGTCCTCCGCGTCCGGACCGACTGGGGCCTCGGCTTCGCCCTTCCCGGCGGACCGATGTGGCCCGATATCGGAGTTCCGGGCATTTTTGGTCATTCCGGCGCGAGTGGCTCACTTGGGTTTGCCGACCCCGAACACCGTCTCGCTTTCGGCTACACGCCAAACCTATGGGCGGAGCTGTCCGGCTGGTTCTCTACGCCGTTCCGGTTCCAGGCTCTTACCGAAGCCGTCTACGACTGCGCAGGTGTGCGTCGCTGGCCGCGCAGCTAATGGGCGGGGCGTTCGGGAACCGTAAGCATGAGCCGTTGCTGCTGCTCAGCCGTGCCTGACGTCCTCCACTACCGTCCAGGCGGCGATTTGCGATCGTGATCTGAAGCCCAGCTTCGTCAGGATGTGCTGCACGTGGCTCTCGGCTGTCCGTTGCGAGATCACGAGCTCTGCCGCGATCTCCCGATCGGTCATGCCCTTTGCCACGAGGTCCGCGACTTCGAGCTCCCTCCTGCTCAAGAGAGCTTTGTCGCCGACGGCAGCGGACATCGTGTGACTCGGCTCCTCCGTCCCCAAGCCGCGAGCCACGGCGGCAGCACGATCGAGACGCCTCCCCTCCTCGACGAGTCGGCCCATTCGTTCGTCGCCGATCGCGCGACGAGTAACCATTTCGCGCTGCTCGTCATGTTCCCGAAGAGGTTCAGGCAGGCGTCTAGGTATCGATCCGCAAACCGCAAGCGCTGCCCCGTGAATCAGAGCGCTCCTCTCGAAGTCACCGCGGGATGCCGAGATCCAGGCGAGCGCCTCGAGAGACAACGCGATACCAGTTCGTTCGTCCAGGTTGCCGCTGAGACGCAGTGCCTCCATTTCGGCCTGCTCGGCCCGGGTGAAGTCTCCGCTCAGCCACGCGCTCATCCCGAGGCCCCAGAGGCAGTGTGCACGCGTCCACGGATCTCCACCCTCATCCGTCATCGCGAGGGCTTCTTCGTATACAGAGATTGCCCGGCCGATCTCGCCTTCCAGCATCCAGATGACGGCGACATCGGACAGGGCGAAGGCGGCGGCTCGCTGTCGGTTGGTCTGGTGTCGCTCGACCGCCTCCTCAAGGAGCTCGGCAGCTCCGACCAGATCGCCGACGAAAAGCCGACATAGGCCCAGGTATTGCGTGGCGAAGGCGGCCGACTCGCTGTCTCCGGTCGCCTCCGCCAGCTCCAGGCTTCGTTTCAGCAGCGGTATCGCCGCCGCGACGTCGGTCTGGCCGAGCGCAAGGTAGCCGGCAACCCACAGAGCCTTCGCCCTCACGCGATCATCGGCTCGATGCGCCTCCAAGAGAGCTTCCAGTCTGCGACGTCCTTCGGTGAGATGGCCTCTGGCCTCCCAATACAGCCACATGTCGGAGGCCATGGAGCATCCGACATCCGCGTCATCGTTCTCGAGGCACCAGTCCAGCGCGGCGCGCAGATTGTAATGATCGATCTCCAGCCGATCGAGCCACCGGGGTTGACTTGCGTTGGTCCAGTGGGTCCAGGCTTCTCGACAAAGGCTCGAATACTGATCACGGTGTCGGCTCCGCAACGCGGACTCGGCGCCACGCGATCGGAGCTTTTCGAGCCCGTACTGACGAAGGCTTTCGAGCATGCGGTAGCGCATCTCGGCCCCGGCCCTTGTCGCCGAGGCCACCGATTTGTCAACGAGGCCGTCAAGCGCATCAAGCACTTCTTCGGCCGGCAACTGCTTGTCCGCGCAGACGCCTTCGATCGCCGAAAGATCGCAGCTGCCGGGGAATACCGAAAGTCGCTCCCACAGAGTCCTTTCTTCGCTGGATGTCAGCGCATAGCTCCAGTCGAGTGCGGCTCGTAGGTCCTTCGATGTAGCGGGGCGGTTCGTTCACCTTCCCCAAGAACCCGGAATCGGTCGTCGAGCCGATCGAGGATCTGGTCAATGGACAATGTCTTGAGACGAACAGCTGCCAGCTCGATAGCCAAGGGGATGCCTTCGAGTCGCCGGCAAAGCTCCGCGGCGGCCTCCCGCTGGGCTGCGTCCCACTCCAGGCCCTGAAGTATCGAAGCGGAGCGGGTGACGAGGAGATTGACGGCCTCGCTCTCGCCGGACCCCTTCTCCGGGATGGAAAGTGGTGGAACGCGAAATACGGCCTCGCCGGCGATTCGCAGGGATTGCCGGCTCGTGGCGAGCACCTGGAGATACGGGCAGGACCGCAGCAGCGAGTCGACGAAAAGTGCACAGCCGTCCAGCATGTGCTCGCAGTTGTCGAGGAGGAGTAAAACCCTTCGGTCGCGTACGTGCTGTGCCAGTGTTTCCATTGCCCAGCCGGTCGAGGCGTCGTGCAACCCGAGCGCACGAGCGACTTCGTGAGCGATCAACGACGGATCGCGCAAACCCTCAAGTTCGACGGCCCATGTGCCGTCTCGGTAACGACGGGCGGCTTCTTCGCCGGTGCGAAGGGCGAGCCTCGTCTTTCCCACGCCCGGAGGACCGGCGAGCGTCACGAGCCGGGAAGAGGTCAGGAGGCGCCGGACTTCGGCGATCTCCCTGCGCCTGCCGACGAACCCGGTCGGCTGCGCGGGCAAGGTCCCCCGAACAACGTGGGAACCAGTCACGACGGCAAATCTAGGACACGAGCGTCAGGCTGACGATCGGAAGCGTTACCAGTATTTCGGTACCGGCCTCCGTATTTCTCCCGATGGCCCGATGCGTCGCCACCACTAGCGTCGTCCATGGATGGAAGCCTGGCCGGGGCATCCGGTTGAGGCCTTGCGATGGATGTGGGCGGATCTCGATGAAGGGAATCGAAGAGGGGTCGCGCGGAAGGTTGGCCATGTACCTCGTGGATCGGACGCTCCCCGGCCTAACCGAAGACCTTCTGGCCGAGGTGCAGAGACTGCTTCATGAAGCCGCGCGCCGTCTGTCCTCCGCGGGCAGCCGGTTCGGTATCTCCAGTGCGTCTACGTCCCCGAAGACGATCGATGCCTTTGTCTGTTCGAAGCGACCGATCTTCGAACTGTGCGGCAGGTGAACGAGGCTGCCCAGGTGCCGTTCCGTCGGATAAGCACGGCCGTCAAGTTCCGCTCGCCCGGCATCCCCAGAGATGAAGGTGGGGAAGCGGCGAGTCGGCGGGCCCGAGCAGTGACTCATAGGCATGAAGGAAGCAGGGAGGTGTCGTGACAGATGGAGCGAGCGCAGAACTGGGGACGGATCGCACTGTGGGCCCTTGGGATGTACGGCGTCCTGCTGGCCGCCAGCACCATCACGCACCAACCGGACTACGCGACAGACTTCCCGAGCTATGCCAACTACGTCACTACCCAGCAGTTCCTCCTCAGTCATCTGATTGGGAGCATCGCGGGCGCAGCGTTCGGGCTGATCGGCGGTGCAGCGCTGTTAGTTCTGGCTGCCCAGTTCGCTCCTCAGTTGGCCGGATGGGGCTTCGTCACCTGGACGTTCGCACAGGTCGGGCTGGTGTCGGTCTTCGGGGTGGCCGCGTTCTTCCAGCCGGCGATCGGGCGGTCGTTCCTCCGTGGGGCAGGCGACGCCGCGATAGCGACTAATGAGGACGTGTACGGCGGCACTCTCTTCGCGGTGGCGGGGCTGAGCCTGCTGCTGTTCATCGCTGGAGCGGTCTTGTTGGGGATGGCCGCGCGCAGGACACCGACATTGCCTAGTTGGGCAGGCGTTACGTTCGCCGCCTCCGCTGTCGTGTCCGTGTTCGGCTTCCTCTTCATCGACGTGGTACAGCCCGTGGCCGGACTTGGGATCGCCGCCGCGGGAGTTGGACTGGGTGTGGGAGCTCGGGCAGCGGCTGCCGAGCATTTGCGACCAGTCGATCGAAGAGGATGAAAGAGCGCAGAGAAATGGACGGATCGTGCGCGTTTGACCTTTGAAGTCAACGGTCAAACGCGCACGATCTTTGTTGGTCAGCTTCGCGGTGGCAGATCCCACTCATCGTCGGGTGTACGCAGCACAGTCACCGCGCAGAAGGCGAACGCCAACGCGGTCAGTCCCCAGGCCAGGGCCGCGGGGTCGAAGATGTTCAGCGCGAAGGCCAGGATGTGGATGGGCTGGGACAAGATCATCGCGACCCATCCAACGGTCGGGATGCTGCCTCTGAGGGCCAGGCCCATCAAGATCGAGCCGAGTAGCTGACCGATGACCATGATCATGGAGCTGGTCCCGGTCAACCCTTCGGACCACATTGCGTCGATCAGCGCGGCGCCGCCGTCCCGCTGCTCGATGGGCAGCCGGGAGCCCGCGAGGTACATGGTGTCCAGAGCAGGGACGGCCCACCCACTGAGGTAGGCAATCAGGTTGACGCCGAGCGCGATCATGGTCAGCAGCGGCTGGCGGCGTCTGGCCAGCCGTGCGGCCGCCAGGAACGCGGGAACTATGGTCAGCATGGCGATGAAGCCGAGCAGTGCGAGCGTGAACTGGCGGCCCGGGTCGGCCGCAACCAGGTCCAGCGCTTTTCGGGCGTCGCTGTCGTCGGTCGTGAAGAGCCGACTGAGGGCAGCGGCGATTCCCGGAACGAGCAAGACGACGGCCGCGACTCGGCGCTCGACGCGCCTGAGGTCGCGGACTTTGCCGATGCTGGGTGAGCGTGTGCTCAGAGAGCGTACGACGGCGGTTGTCATGGTCCTCCATTCGGCGTACGGATGCTGTTGCCGCTTACGTTCCAACCGGCGTGCCTCCAACGCCTGGGGCCCTGCCCCGAATCTTCGGCAGTCAGGCCGGGAAATGTCCCGGCGCGAGTA
The DNA here is from genome assembly GCA_046725775.1 of Actinomycetota bacterium. Taxonomy (GTDB): domain Bacteria; phylum Actinomycetota; class Actinomycetes; order Propionibacteriales; family Propionibacteriaceae; genus Microlunatus. The sequence goes on from JBKOZG010000349.1 coordinate 8,174, forward strand.
GGGCCTGGCCCCCAGACGCTCTGCTCCATCCACTTCATAATCGAGACATGACGCCCACCGAGGCGCCAGGCGCGACGCTCATCCGGGTCCTGCTGGCCGACGACCACCCCGTCGTGCGGCGTGGGCTTGCGGCCCTGCTGGCCACGCTCGATGGCATCGAGGTCGTCGCTCAGGCTGGAACCGGCGACGAGGCCGTACGCGAGGTCGGCTTCAGCCAGCCCGATGTCGTTGTCATGGACCTGCGCATGCCCGGCGTCGACGGGGTGGAGGCGACGCGCCGCATCGTGAAGGGCTACCCGAAAACCGCTGTTCTCGTGCTCACCATGTTCGACGAGGACGCACTGGTCGCAGACGCCTTGCGGGCCGGTGCCCGTGGATACCTCCTTAAGCGCGCCGAACAGGCGGAGATCGAACGCGCGATCCGCGCTGTCGCCGTCGGCGATGCCATCTTCAGCAGCGAGGTCGCCGGCCGTGTGCTGGGCGCCATCACCGCGGATCGCGAAGCACCGGCGCTGGCACCGCTCTCGCCGCGGGAACGCGAGGTGCTCGACATCGTCGCCACCGGGGCGACGAACTCGGCTATCGCCCATCGGCTCGGGCTATCACCGAAGACCGTGGGCAACCACATCTCGGCGATCTTCCTGAAGCTTGGTGTCGCTACCCGCGCCGAGGCCGTCGTGATCGCCAAGGACGCCGGATTAGGCCGCCGTGATTGAGCACACCTGGAGCCGTTGGCCGGTTGTCGTCGCCGTGGCAACCGGGATGCTGGCGACCGGTGTGACCCTCGGGTTCGGTCTGGCAAGTGGCATCGACTGGCAGGGCTTCGTCGAGAGCTACACCCTGACCAACCTGGTCATTGGGCTGGCCTTCCTGGCTTCAGGGACACCAGTCGCCTGGCTGACGCGCAATGTCGTCGGGCCGCTGCTCATGGCTGCTGGTTTGTGCCACCTGATATCGGCGGGCGCGACGATGATTGCGGTCTTCGGCCTCAACGCCGACTGGCCGACCTCATTGATCCGCGCACTGTCGACCTTCTCCAACGGGCCGTGGCAGCTCGGCGTTGGTCTGTTCTTTCCGCTCGCGCTGCTGCTGTTTCCCGACGGGCGACTGCCAAGCCGAAGGTGGGCGGGGGTGGCCTGGCTGATCGTGATTAGTGGCGCCTTTCAGGCCGTAACGGGGATGCTCGCCGATGGGTCGTCGTTCAGCGACTCTCCAGAGGCCAACTCGATCCTCTCGATCGGCCTCGAGCTGCCGGAGACAGTCGTCCTCATCGCGGGGATTGCTAGCGATGCCGCGTACCTGCTTGTCATCGGCACACTGGTGTGGCGCTTCGTCCGAGGCGACGAGCGAACCAGGCGCCGGGTGATGTGGCTGATCTTGGCGCTGCTGATCATCCTCGCGCTCAACGTCGAGCGCCTACTGACTGGCGACGGTCCGATCCTGCTGCTGCTGTCGGCGGTGCTCATCCCGATCGCGCTCGCAATCGCCATCGTGCGGTACGAGCTGTTCGACATCCGCATCGCACTCTCCAGGACCCTGCTGTACGGGCTGACCATTGCGCTGGTCATTGCGGTCTATGTGGGAGTCGTCGCAGGTCTCACCCTGCTGGTGCCATCGAATGCCCAGCGAAGCGTTTCCGTTGCCGCGGCGATCGTGGTGGCGTACTTGTTCGCGCCAGTGCGGGCGCTTCTCCAGCGGTTGATCAACCGCGCCTTCTACGGCACCCGGTCAGACCCCGCCCGGACCGCGTGGCGGATCGGCGAAGGGCTGCGCCACGACGACGACTTACCCGGCATGCTCGAGCAAACCCGGAGCGCCTTGCGGCTGCCCTGGATCTCGCTGCGCAGTGAGGCGGATGGGAACGACATCGCCAGGGCGGGGACACCTGAGGAGTCGCCCCGAGTGGAGTTGCCCCTCATGTACCGCGACGAGCAAGTCGGGACCCTGGTCATTGGCTTGCGGCGAGGCGAACGCGGCCTGCACGATGCAGACCGTCGCACTCTCGAGCTCATTGCAACCCCGCTTGCCGTCGCCCTCCACGCCACAGCCCTGAGCGACCAGGTCCAGCAAGCCCGGACCGCGACGGTGGAGGCCGCAGCCGCCGAGCGGGTCAGGCTGCAGCGAGAGCTCCACGACGGCGTTGGCCCGATCTTGACCAGCGCCGCGTTTCAGGCAGACGCGGCCTCGAACCTCATCCACACGGACCCGGCTGGCGCGGAGCGGCTGGTCGATGAGATCCGGACCGAGCTGCGTGGCGCGATCGACGACGTACGGCGGGTGGTGTACGGACTGCGTCCCATCGAGCTCGACGACGCCGGTTTGGTGGGCGCCATCCGGCAGCGATTGGCGGGCCTCCCCGCTAGTGAGCCCGGACAGATCAGGGTGGAGATGGAACTTCCGGACCAGTTGCCCGCGTTGTCACCCCGCGGTCGAGCTTGCGGCGTACCGGATCGCCAGCGAGGCCATCAACAACGCACTGACCCACTCTGCAGGGGGTCGCTGCCTGGTCACGATCACCGTCAATGGAACGCTGGCGGTAACGGTCCGGGACGACGGCAGGCCGCCGCCTTCCTGGACGCCAGGTGTCGGGCTGCGGTCGATCTTGGAGCGGGCCGAGGAACTGGGCGGCACTGCAGCCGCCGGACCGGCAGGCGACGGATGGGAAGTGAGCGCGCGATTGCCGCTGGACGGGCTCGCGGCATCCGATCGCGATTGACGTCAGGTCACGATCGGTAGAGCTGACCGGATCTCACCCGGGTCGGGTGAGGCGTAACCGCGACGCTGCATGGCACGTTGAGGTCAACGGTAAGCCTGGAGGTTGACCGATGTGACCGTTGACACCCGTCGCCTGACGGCCCGCTTCCGTACGCGGCGCTCTGCGGCGATCGCGGGAATCGTCTTCGGAGTATTGCTCCTGGCGGCGATGATCATGCTGCGCATCGCCCTCTCCGAAGGTAGCCTGCAAGCGCTTCAGGCCGATGCGCAGCGGCGCACTCTGATTCGGCTCAGTCTCAGTCTGGTGCCGTTTGCCGGGATCGCCTTCCTCTGGTTCATCGGTGTGGTGCGCGAGCAGCTCGGCGAGATCGAGGATCGGCTGTTCTCTACGGTGTTCATGGGCAGCGGGCTGCTCTTTCTGGCGATGCTGTTTACCGGAGCAGCCACATCGGCCAGCATGATGGCGATGCTCGCTAAAGCGGAGGTCAATGCCGACGTTTTCGCGTACGGCCGCGAGACCGCTCGAGGCCTGTTCTCTGTTTACGCCATGCGGATGGCGGCGGTGTTCACGATCTCGGTGAGTACGGTCGGGATCCGGACCGCTGGACTGCCCCGCTGGGTCTCATACCTCGGATACCTGGTCGCCCTGGTTCTTCTGGTAGCGGCCGCGGAGCAGCGGTGGACCCAACTGGTGTTTCCCTCGTGGGTTTTGCTGGTCAGTGTGGTGCTTCTCGTCGCTCGCCCGGGGGACCGTGCGCGCACAGTTGAAGTCGCTTCTGGAGACACGTGACGCCTTCTTAGCGCAGAGGATCTAGGCGCGCTCGGGTCGCCAGTTTCGCTTCTCGTCGCGGCGGGTAGGGGCGTCGTGTCGAAGCGCACCGTATAACTGTCTCCTTAGAGCGAAGAATCGATGGTTCCATCCGATCCGTACCACGGCACAGGCCCAACCTCCACACGCGTTAAGCATCGGCGCAGCACATCGCTGAGCACGCACATTACCGCCGGTTCCGGAGCGCAGGTTACGTCAAGCAAAGCGGTGCCTGCCTCTCAAAGTCGGTATCACACTCGCGAACTCCTCGGCCGCGGAGGAATGTCGGAGGTCTACCGCGGTTTCGATGTTCGACTAAGACGCCCGGTCGCGATCAAGCGCCTGCGCTCGGACGCAGCGAACAATCCGGTCTTTCGTGCCCGTTTCCGCCGAGAGGCCGAGGCAGCGGGAAGGCTCCATCACTCAGCGATTGTTGCGATCTACGACACCGGCGAGGAACGCGATGCGACCGGTCCGTCGATTCCTTTCATTGTGATGGAGCTGGTCGAGGGACGCACCCTCCGCGAAGAGCTCCATGAGGCGGGAAGGCTGCCGGTCGTACGAGCGCTCGAGGTAACAGCAGCCGTGCTTGATGCGCTCGCCTGCAGCCATGCAGCTGGCATCATCCACCGCGATGTCAAGCCCGCGAATGTGATGCTCAGCAACACTGGCGAAATCAAGGTGGCCGACTTTGGGATTGCGCGGCCGGCCGCGGAAACCACCGGCACCGTCACCCTGGCTGGAACGGTGCTGGGCACTCCGCAGTACCTTTCACCAGAGCAGGGCCGAGGCGAAACCGTCGACGCACGCAGCGACCTCTACTCAGTTGGCTGCATGCTCTTTGAACTCCTGGTCGGCGCGCCACCCTTTAGCGGCGACTCACCGCTGACCACTGTCGTCCAGCACATCTCTAATGCTCCAACACCACCTAGCACATTAAACGCCGACGTCTCGGGAGACATTGATTCGATCGTCCTGATGGCGCTGGCGAAGGACCCGGCGGACCGTTATCAGACCGCGTCGGAAATGAAGGCCGATATCGAGAGCGTCCTCAGTGGCAATCGACCCGCCGCGGCTGCACTGCTCGAAGCACCCACAGTCGAGTTATCGCCTCCGCCAAGCAGCCCTGTGGCCCGAACAGACCAAGTGAGAGCGATTCATGTCCTTACCGTCATGACAGCGGTTCTCTTCGTGCTGGTCGGTGCCAGCGCATTCAGCGTGTATCGATCCAGCCCGCCTATGACGGCAACCCACAGCAGCACCGAAGTCCCCGCGGTGCTGGGGCTTGGCAAAGTTGGCGCGCAGAGTCTGCTGCGAAACGCCCGTCTGGTGCCGCGGTTTGAGTTGGTTCACGGCCCGGACGGCGAGTCGGTCGGCACGGTGATCAAGCAGAGCCCGGACGGCGGGGACTTCGCAGGTACCGATACCCCAGTGCTCCTCGTGATCAACATCGGCCCTCCGCGGGACGATCCCAACAAGACTGACCCGGAGAGGACGAGCGGCCGGCCGGCCGAGCCACCCAGCGTCAGGACCAGCGATACATTCAGGCCCCACATCGGGTCTGAGAATCCTCCTGACTCGGAAATACCGCAAGGTGGCACGTACATCACAGGGACCGAGCCGAGTCCAGGAGACCACAGCAGCGGGAAATCCGAGAAGGGCAAGAAGCACGGGAAGTCTGGGTAAGTTACCGGGCGCTGGCGGTAATGGTGGGTGCGACGCGTAACGCGTTGGCGGCGATGGTCAGAGCCGGGTTGACCGCGGCCGAGGATGGGAAGAAGCTGCTGTCGACAACGAACAGGTTGCTGACATCGTGGGTGCGGCAGTCGGGATCCAGGACACTTGCGGACCCATCGGTGCCGGCCACTGCGGTGCCACACATGTGGGAGTTGGTCGCGATGCCCATACGTTCGGTAAGCACGATCGGGTAGCCCGCCTTCCGGACCGCACGGCGGACCCTTTTGACGAGCTCATGATGCGGGGTGAGGTTGTTCGGCGTCCAGCTGATCATGATCTTGTCGCCGTCGACCGTGACCCGATTGCCCGGCCGGGGCAGATCCTCGGTGGTGAGATAGATGTCAAGACTGCGGTCGGTGACCATTTTCAGGGCCGACGTTGGCACCCAGGAGCGGGCCGCCTTGACCATCGGCGGCCGGAGCTTACCCAGCATCTGGAGGTTTCCAAGCGGGTAAGGCATATCCGGCCCGGCCTCGTACCAGTCGTTGAGTCCGAGAGTCTTTTGCCAGGCGGTGTCATTGCGGCGTGCAGGGTTTACTGCCAAGAAAAAGGTGCTGTTGTGGAC
>JBKOZG010000399.1:0-9037 GCA_046725775.1 Actinomycetota bacterium
CGGTTTACCAGCTAGCTGTTGATCACGAGGCTGGCGTCATCGATGACGGCGCACGAATGTTGATGATCCCCGACCTGCTGGGATTCTGGCTTGCCGGTGCGCGAGTGGCGGAGCGCACCAACGCCTCCACGACCGGACTACTCGACGTCACCAGCGGGAACTGGAACGCGACTTTGATCGACGAGCTGAGCCTGCCGCGCTCACTGTTTCCATCATTGGTCGATCCGGGGTCTCGGATCGGCTCTTTGCGTGATGATGTTGCAGCCGAGATCAGCGCACCGGCGGCCCTGGATGTGATCGCCGTCGGATCCCACGACACAGCTTCGGCAGTGGTCGGTGTTCCCATGACCGAGCCGGGTGCCGCGTACGTGTCGTCCGGCACATGGTCGCTGGTCGGCGTGGAGCTTGATCGGCCAGTGCTCACCGAGGAGAGCCGCGACGCCAACTTCACCAACGAGGGCGGCGTCGATGGGAAGATCCGTTACCTGCGCAATGTCATGGGTATGTGGCTGCTCAGTGAGTCCATGCGCACCTGGGAGCGCGAAGGGCAATCCGTGGCGCTGACTGCATTGCTCGCTCAGGCAGCCGCAATCAACACGCGCGTGCCGCTCTTCGACGCGAACCATCCCAGCCTGCTTCCTGCTGGCGACATGCCCAAGCGGATTGCCTCGCTGTGTGTCGAAGCAGGCGCAGCTGCACCCGACTCACCGGCAGTGTTTGCGCGCAGCATCCTGGAAAGCCTCGCCGAGGCGTACGCGATCGCGATCGATGATGCCGAGCGGCTCAGCGGTCAGAAGATCAACACTGTCCACATTGTGGGTGGCGGCAGCCAGAACGCACTGCTGTGCCAGCTGACGGCCAACCGCACGGGTCGACGGGTGTTGTCTGGTCCGGTCGAAGCGACCGCCGTCGGTAATGTGCTGGTACAGGGACGGACGGCCGGCCTGGTGCAAGGCGAGCTCTCCGAGCTGCGATCACTGGCCGCGAGGACCTTTCCCCCAGCGGAGTACCAGCCGCGCTGACCGAATGGGGTACCGATGAGAACTGCGCTGTTCATCACCTGCCTCGCCGACGCCCTCTTTCCGGACGTTGGGAAGGCCACGGTACGGGTGCTAGAGCGACTCGGTCAGGAGGTGGAATTCCCGACCGGGCAGACCTGCTGCGGCCAGATGCATGTCAACACCGGATACCAGAAGCAGGCACTGCCTCTGGTCGAGCGGTTCGCCGAAGTCTTTGCACCGTACGACGCCATCGTGGCGCCGTCGGGTTCCTGTGTCGGTTCAGTGCGTCACCAACACGCGATGATCGCGAGGCGATTCGGCTCACCGAGCCTGGTCGAAAAGGTCGCAGCGGTCGCGGCCAAGACGTATGAGCTGTCAGAGTTCCTCGTCGACGCGCTGAAGATCATCGATGTCGGCGCTTACTTTCCGCATCGGGTGACCTACCACCCGACCTGTCACTCGCTGCGCATGCTGCGGGTCGGCGACAAGCCGTTCCAGTTGCTTCGCGCCGTGGAAGCCTTGGAGCTGGTCGAGCTACCTGCGGCTGATCAGTGCTGCGGTTTCGGAGGCACGTTCGCGATCAAGAACGCGGACACATCGACAGCGATGCTGGCCGACAAGATGCGTCACGTCCTGGACACAGGAGCCGAGATCTGCACCGCCGGTGACAGTTCCTGTCTGATGCACATCGGTGGCGGCCTATCCCGGCTTCGGGCCGGGGCCAAAACCGTCCATTTGGCCCAGATCCTCGCCGCGACTCGTGAGGAACCGATGGTGGTCGGTCGCACCGAGCGCCAGGCCGAGGTGCATGCCGGACCGGAGGCGCTGCTGTGAGCGCCCAAGTGATGCTGGGTATTCCGGCTATACCACCGCCGGCACCGCGCGGCGTGGGCAACCTTCGGGGTGCGGAGAAGTTCCCGGTCGCGGCCCGGCGCATGCTCGCCGACACCCAGCTACGCCGCAACCTCGGCAAGGCAACGAGCACGATCCGGGCCAAACGGGCTCAGGCCGTTGCCGAGCTTCCGGACTGGGAGCAGCTGCGCGAGGCGGGTCGGCAGCTCAAGGTCCACACCATGGCGCATCTGCCGGATTACCTTGCCCAGTTGGAATCGGCTGTCACCGCCCGCGGCTGCACCGTGCACTGGGCCCGGGACGCCAACGAGGCGAATCGCATTGTGATCGACCTGGTCCGCGCCAAAGGCGTGGACGAGGTGGTCAAGGTCAAGTCGATGGCTACCCAGGAGATCGGCCTCAACGAGGCATTGGAGGCGGTTGGCGTTGCAGCGCTCGAAACCGATCTTGCCGAGTTGATCGTGCAGCTCGGTCATGACAAGCCATCGCACATCCTGGTGCCGGCGATCCATCGGAACCGGGCGGAGATCCGCGAGATCTTTTTGCGCGAGATGGCCGACGTTGACCCAGCACTCACCGATCAGCCGGCGGCATTGGCCGGTGCGGCTCGACAACACCTGCGTCGCAAGTTCCTTTCCGCGAAGATCGCCATCAGCGGCGCCAACTTCGGGATCGCCGAGACCGGAACCCTTGGAGTTGTCGAATCCGAGGGCAACGGCCGGATGTGTCTCACCCTGCCAGACACCTTGATCACGATCATGGGAATAGAGAAACTTGTCCCCCGATGGCGGGATCTCGAGGTCTTCCTGCAACTGCTGCCCCGGTCCTCGACAGGTGAGCGCATGAACCCCTACACCTCGATGTGGACGGGCGTGACGCCCGGCGACGGGCCACAGGAGTTCCATCTGATCTTGCTCGATAACGGTCGGACCGCAGTGCTGTCCGATGCAGACGGTCGGGATGCGCTCAACTGCATTCGCTGCAGCGCCTGCCTCAACGTCTGCCCGGTCTATGAGCGGACCGGCGGCCACGCGTACGGTTCGGTCTATCCCGGCCCAATCGGGGCCATCCTGTCTCCGCAGCTCACCGGGATCGAGGACAACGCATCCCTGCCGTACGCGTCGTCGCTGTGCGGCGCCTGCTACGACGTCTGCCCGGTCAAGATCGACATCCCAGAGATCCTGGTGCATTTGCGTGCCAAGCACACCGAGACGTACGCCAGTGAGCATCGTTTGCCGAGTGCTGAGGCATCGGCAATGACAGCTGCCGCCTGGGTGATGAGTGACCCGAAGCGCTGGGCGCGCGCACTCCGCGGTGGCCGACTCGGCCGGATGCTCGGTAGCAAGCGTGGCGTGATCGGCGATGTGCCATTGCCACTGGCCAAACAGTGGACCGACGCTCGCGACTTTCCGCGGCCGCCCAAGCAGACATTCCGCGACTGGTGGGCCGCCGAGCACGAAGGAGTGCGGTGAACGCACGCGAGGAGGTACTGGCTAGGATCGCCGCCGCCTACCGTGCCGCACCTCCGGCGGAGCTTAGCTATAACGACATCACGCGGGAGTACCGAACCATCTCAGACTCGAAGACTGGCGCGCTGGCTGAGCTCCTGATCGATCGCCTGGTGGACTATCGCGCACTGGTACGGCAGTGCACGGCTGATGATCTTGATGCAGAAATTGCCAATGCACTCGTCACCCGTGGCGTTCACACGGTGGTTGCGCCCACAGGGCTGGACCCGTCCTGGACGAGAGGCTTTTCGGGGAGGGTGCTGACCGATGGGGTGTCGGCTAATGATCAACTCAGCGTCTCAGCGCTGGACGGAGTCGACGGTGTGATCACGAGCTGCGCCGTGGCGATCGCCGAAACCGGAACGTTGATCTTGGACGGCTCGCCGGGCCAAGGCCGCCGCATCATCACGCTCATCCCCGACTATCACCTCTGCGTGGTCTTCGCCGACCAGATCGTTGCTGATGTCCCCGATGCCCTGGCCCGACTGGAAGCGACCCGCCCACTGACCATGATCAGCGGACCGAGCGCGACCAGCGACATCGAGCTGAACCGCGTGGAGGGTGTGCACGGCCCACGCACCCTCGAGGTGATCATCGTTGACCGCTCGGCGGCCACGGGTTCCAAAGAGAGGAGCACCTGATGCCTCGGTATTGCCTGCTCGGACGCGTCGATCCCACCCGCCTCGAGGAGTATCGCGAGGCCCACCGCGCCGTCTGGCCCGAGCTGCTGGAAGCGCTGCGAGACGCCGGGTGGCGCAGCTACTCGCTCTTCCTGCGCGACGATGGCCTGCTGGTCGGTTATGCAGAAGCCGACGATCTTGCCGTCGCGCAGGAACGGGTATCTCGCACCGAGGTCAATGCTCGCTGGCAGGCCACCATGGCCGAACTGTTCCAGACCGAGGGCGCTCCCGATGAAGCCTGGGAAATCATTCCGGAAGTGTTCAACCTCGAAGATCAACTTCAGGCTGCCGGTCGGGCCGCGCATCCCAGCCGCTGAAGCACTAATGCCTTTCGTTACTGTCGCGGGATGACGGTGAGTACTCGAGCGAGATGGGTACGGAGACTCGCTCATGAAATTGCTCAGAAAGGCCGCCATCGCGTCGTCGGTGACCTCACCATCAGCGGTGAAGATCTCCCGTGTGTAGCGGATGTAGGCCTCCGGGGCGGTCATCTGACGGGCATTGCAGAAGCTGAGGACACCACGCAGGCTTTGCTGACTGACCGCTGTGCCGATCGGCCCACTGGATGCCCCAATCACGGCGGCGGGAATGTGGTTCTGTTAGGACGACAATCTTGCCGGTAGCGGAGCCTGCCTCCATCTCGGCGTGGGCTTCCTGGATCTCATCCAGGTGGTAGACCTGGTGCACGGGAACGATCGCTTCGCCTGCTGCGTTTGCAGCATCTCCGGAGCCGCGCCCAACATGGCCCAATCGAGGCTGCTGGTGAAGGGCACTGCCTTGCCGGGCCGGCACACAGGTGTATTTCGGCGTAGCCGCCGTCGAGGATACGGCCCATCCCGCCCATCATCGTGGCCACCTGCTGGCCGACCCGAAACTCGCCGCCAGGACAAGCTGCCACCGTCCCGGTCGCCTCGATTCCCAAGACGCGGGGGAACGTGACACCCACTGCTAGGCGGAGCCGGGTATGCAACTCGGACCGATTCAGGCCGAAAGCGGCGACTTTGATCAACACCTCGACTGGCCGCGGAGTCGGGATCGGGAGATGACGGATCTGTAGGGCCTCCGGCGGTCCTGGCGCGTCCAGCACCACGGCCTTCATGATCGACATCAGCGGCCTCTCTGGGTGTTGACCAGGTCCGCGGTGATCAGATGTCGGCGCAATCGGCCCAGCATGTTCGACAGCTTGATGAGTTCGCCCGTCGGCGCAGCCGCTCCGAGATAGACCTCAAGTGCATCCTCGAATGTCACGTTGGCTGCTTCGAGCAGACTCTCGCCGCTCTCAGTGAGCTCGATCAGACTCGATCTTCCATCGCTGGGGTTGGGGAGCCGTCGGCACCAACCACCGGCTTGGACCGTGTCGGCCACCTTGCGTAGCCCCACCGACTGTGATGAACAAAAGCCTCTGCAATATCTAAGACTCGGCAGCCTGGCGTCGTTCTAACCACCTGCATGACGACGACCGCCACCGGGCCGTCGGGCACTCATTTTCGCCCAGCTTGCTCAGACGTTGGTCACGCTGGGGACCCCCCTGGGGTGCGCGACTACCTAGATTCAGCCCTGAACCGTGCGATCCTGACCGCGGTCAGGGTCTTTCCTGCCCTCGGTGCCTTTGGAGGTCTGATCTCAAGGCTCCCACCGGTTCCGTGATCCGAACGCGACGTCTGACGCCAGGAGTGGCCAGCCAAAGGGCCATGGCTGATATCGCGGAAGCGCTGCATCGCAGTAACGGTCTGCTGTCGATCGCGAAGATGTCCCAGCTCTCGGGCGTGGCCCGTACCGAGATCTGCAAAATCTGCGCCGCTGCGAAGGCAAAGACGACGCGCCGAGCAGGTAGACAGAATGCCGACATCGACCAACAGCTCGCCAGGACGGGAGCGCAGCGACGTCTCTCGACAGGTCGACGGGAGGCCCTACCCTGCCCATCGGGGAGGTGCCGTTGTCAGCCGTTAATCAGGTTTTCGGCGATTCGCGGGCCAGAGCACGGCATGGAGAGAACGCTGAAGTTTGCGGCCCAGATGACAGGCGCGCAGGTCCCTGAGGGCGAGTCTCTGCCAATCCTCATGCGGACTTCCGACTTCCGACCGACCCTGAGGTAGAGGAGAATCCGAAAGGTGGCCAAGCCGCTGACGTGTCGACTTGCGGTGCTTGGGCTGGTTTGGCTGCTTCTTGCGGCTTGCTCAGGGTCAATCTCCGATGGTCGCCCGACGCAGGGTACGAGCCCGCTGGTGGCCACGGTCCACGTGACCACTGGCCGACGGCCGGCTGGCGCACTGCGGCGCCGACAGACCATGGCGTCGATCCGGCGGGGCTGGCAACGGTCGAGGAACAGGTGGCCAAGGCTTATCCCCAGGTTCGCAGCATCCTGATCGTGCGACATGGCTATCTGGTCTACGAACGCTACCGCCAGGGTCTGGACGAGGCCGACGGTCATGACGTCCGGTCGATCACCAAGAGTGTCACCGGCGCGCTAGTCGGGAGCGCCCTCGCCGAGGGGAAAATCAAGAGCCTGGACCAGACCGTGGGAGAGCTGCTGGCCGGCCAGCTTCCCAAGGACGCCGACCCCGCTTCGGCGCGGTCACCGTCAAACAGTTGCTGAGAATGACATCCGGGGTGGCCGGCGACTGCGAGGGGACGGGCGGCGACCCCCGTTTGCAAGACGCCATGTGGAGTAGTCCCGATTGGATCCGGCACGTTAACGGCTGGACACCGAACCAGGGACCCATTTCGCCTACAGCGACCGGGCCTCTCACCTGCTGTCGGCAATCGTGGCCAACGTGTCTGGCCAGTCCACCTTGGCATTCGCCCGCGCGAAACTGTTCAATCCCCTCGGAATCCGCACCGACGGGGCGTATGAGCCGGTGCTGAGTGACCACATCGACGCAGCGACGGTGAAGGCCTACGAGCGGGCCAGCGTGGCCTGGCCGGTCGACCCGCAGGGCTACCACTACGCCGCCGCCTTACTGCGGCTGCCCGCACGGGGACCTGGCCAAATTCGGTTACCTCTACCTCAACGGCGGCCGATGGGACGGCAACCAGCTCATCCCGGCCGACTACGTGGCCGCCGCAACCTCACAAACCGGCTCCACACCCAACGTCTCGATGGGATACGGCTGGCTTTGGTGGGTCGCCACCGAAGGTGGCCACCGCACCTTCTCCGCGCGCGGCCACGGCGGTCAGATTATCTACGTCGTCCCCGACCTGGACCTGGTAACCGTCATCACCAGCGACCCCGAGAACGAAGACCTCAACCCCCAAATCCTGATCACGCAGACCATAGTCCCGGCCGTCACCAATTGACTGCTCGCCAGACGGCAGCCGACTCTGACGCAGCCGTCCGATTGGGCCGCCAGTGGGGGCCGGCCATAGCACAAGGCCCTGCACGGCGGCCGAACTGGACCACTGGGTGCGACGACCGCGCCGGGTGGCGGGGCCCGGTGCGCGGCTGAGCCGATCTGGTCTGGAAACATGGAATGTGACGTAGGTCACGGCGCCCTCGTTGAAGCCGACGGTGTCCTGCGCGTTCTCGGAGATGGAGCCTCAGCCGATTCTGGCCACGCGGCCCGCGCGGTCAGCGCCGTGCCCAGATCTTCTTCGCATGAAACTTGCAGGTCGGGTTTGAGATGTCAGAGGACGAGCTGCATGCCCGGGGAATGATCAAAAATATCGGGACTCAGGGAAAGGGCTAGATCATGAAGCGCAAGACACTCAAGATCATCGGACTGTCACTGCTCGCTGGGGTGATCGTCGGGATGGGTCTCCTTGCTCGTCCTTTGGTCGATCGGCTCGTGGAAAGTGTGGCAGCAACTGATCAAGAAAGGAACTCATGATCGGGCCCGGACCCGGCGCCGCTTATGCCAGCCCTGGAACTCACCCCACGCCGGTATGCACGTCGCCGCCGTACTGCACTCCCCGCAAACGACACATTTCCTTACACCACACGAGTAGAAGACAGACGGGCCTCGTGCGTATTGGGGTCGGATGATTGCTCGGCCAGTCGTGGAGTCTCAGGTGGGATGCCATGAAGAAATTCTGGGCACGGGGTCCGCGCGGGAGGCAGACTCGCGAAGAAATTTCCGGGCAGGTTGTCCGCGCGTTTCATTCCGCTCTCCCTCAAGCCGCTCAGACCTTCGTCCAGGTGCCGCAGTCTTCTGAGGTCAAGAACTCGCCGCGCTTCACAGTGACTGACGCACGAGCACCGGAGTCGACGTATCCCGCGATGATCGAATTCGACCCGCCGTTGTCCTTCAAACGCTCCCAATAGCAGTATGAGTCCTCTGGAACTCGGGTCTTGTATCGGCCTGGCATTGCGTCCACACCGATCTCGGACGTGCCTTCACCCATGGTGATCTCCGGCTCGGGCTGGGTCGTCCTTTTGGCCGTGGGAGCCGTGCTGGTAGCGGTATCAGCAGTCTCGCTAGCGGTGACAGTCTCGGTAGCGGTGACAGCTGCGGTTGGCTCTGCCGTTGTGGCGGTCTCATCTCCTGAGCCGCCGACGAGGCCGCCCAATGCCGCCGAGGCTGAGCCCAGCTATTGCAGTGATGATCACGGGGGGCCAGCCGAACCGCTTCGGCTTCTTCGGTGGGTGCTGAACTGGGACAGGGCCATCGGGTGGCTGCTGATACTGCGGCCACGGCTGCTGCGGCAAGGGCTGACCCTGGGGCTGTGGGAGGGGCTGTCTTGGTGGCCCGGGAGGCATTGGCGGCTCGGACATCAACGATCCTTTGGGGGTATTTTCTCGACCTGGTCAGCAACACCAAATACGCACGCGGCGCGCACACGACATGACCTATGTGCGTCGTCGCTACGCGACTTCTGCTGGCATTGGCTGCTTTACGACGGCGGCCGGCTTGTGCGCCCGCATCGCTGCCCTCACGGCAACTCCGAAGAGAGCAAATGCGACCACACCGTGCACCGCGCCGATTGCGGCGAAGAGGAGCGACAGGGTTCCAAGCGCGATCTGAACGACGGTGCACATCAGAACGATCACCGCCCACCT
>JBKOZG010000089.1:0-4573 GCA_046725775.1 Actinomycetota bacterium
TCAAGTTCATAGTCTCGTGGGCTCGGAGATGTGTATAAGAGACAGCTCCATGCCCATGGGGTCAAAGATGCGGTTTCGTAGATAGCGATCCAACAGCTCACCGCTCACGTCCTCGACGATCTGCCCAAGCGCGGCAAACCCGTGATTGCTGTACACCCACTTAGTCCCCGGCTCGATCTCGACGGGCAGGCCCCGGCGGTAATACCGCGCGAGGGGCAACGCCCCCGATCGTCCCGCGCGGACACCTGAACCGACACCCGGCTGGAGCAGATCCAACAGCCGCCGCCAGTACCCGACCCCCGCGGTATGCGTGAGGAGGTGTCGCACGGTCGCCGGCCGAAAGTTCGGCTCAGCTGGCACGAGGCGGAAGGTGTGAAGGTAGTCGTTTGCCGGCGCGTCGAGGTCCAGCAGCCCCTGCTCCCAGAGCTGCATCACCGCAACTGCACTGAAGGTCTTGGTGATCGATCCGATGCGAAAGACCGTGTCTTCGGTGATCGGCGTCTTCGCCGCAACATCGGCGAGGCCGTGCCCATGAAACCAGACGATATTTCCATCAGCAACCACGGCGACCGCCAGTCCGGCGCACGGCCAGCGGTCGAGGACCTGAGCGATCGTCGCCTTCAGGTTGAGGTCATCGATCCAGCCGTACCCGTGCTTGCTGTGCTCGGCTTGGTCGGGTCCAGTGGGGGACATGCTCATTGTCTGCCCTCTCGTTCTTCTCACCGAATACCTGGACCAGCTGCTTACCTGGGATCGATCGGGGTGATGATGCCGAGCTGGTCCTCAATGGTCGCGGCGGCATCGAGGCACAGGTCCTCGCGGTACCGCGGACCGATCACCTGCACCGCCTGAGGCAGGTCGTCCCGGATGCCAACGGGAAGCGCTACGGCAGGCAGCCCAAGTGTGTTGACGGCCACGGCCATCCGCATGATCCTGAGGTCCTCAGCCACCTGACCATCGTCCAGATCGGTCCCCGCCTTGCGGGGGATGTCAGTGGCGATGGGGGCGATGATCAGTGGATGGTGCTCCTGGAACTCGCCCCACGATCGCAGTAGTGCCTGTCGCGTGATGAAGGCCTGCTCGGCCGCAACGACGTCAGGATCGCCGGACGCCTCGAAGAACGCCGACATGAATCGTCGGATCGCGGCAGGCATTGATGGCGGCATCACCTGCCGCCACACCGCCTGGATGCCCGGAGTGGCGTACATGATCACCAGGGCCTTCGCCGCCGCGTCGATTCCCGGCGGCTCAAGCTCCTCGACGGCGTAACCCGCCTGCTCCAAGGCGTGGGCAGCCCTTCGAACGCCGTCCTGCACCTGCGCTGCGGTTCCCTTGCCGGCAGGGTCGAGCACCACAGCGACTCGGACGGGCTTGGCCAGTTCGGGCCCGCGAAGCGCCGCGGGCACCGTCCACGGGTCACGCCAAGTTGGCCCGACCAGGACATCGAACGCCCCCCGGAGGTCCGCAACCCGCCGCGCCAGCGGACCGTTGACTTGCGTCAGCTGCATACCGATCGTTGCTATATCCGTGGCCTCGACCGTGCTTGCGTGTGGAACGCGTCCCAAGGTGGGCTTGAGTGCGCTGACCCCACAACATTGCGCTGGATGGCGGAGCGATCCGAGGCCGTCATTCCCAAGACCCAAAGGACTCATGCCGGTCGCTATAGCAGCAGCCTCGCCCGCGCTTGAGGCGCCGGGGGTTCGAGAAGGGTTCCAGGGGTTAACAGTCGCTCCCCAGAGCTCGCTTTCGCAGTGCCAGCGAATGGCGCCGCTGGGAAGATTCGTACGGCCGATCGGGATCGCTCCGGCAGCCTTCAGGCGCTCAACGACGGGAGCATCTCGACTGGGATATGCGTTGATCAGTGCTTTGAACCCTTGCGTGGTCGGCGTGCCGGCGACGTCGATGTTCTCCTTCACGGTGAACGGCACGCCGTGGAACGGCCCGAGGTCAGCGCCGGCGGCGACCGCACGATCAGCCGTGCGGGCCGCTTTCAGCGCCTCCTCGGCCATGACAACGACAACGGCGTTGATCGAGCCGTTGACGGCTTCAATGCGCTGAAGGTGCGCCTCAATGACGTCCTGACTGGAAACATGTCGGGATCTGATCGCTTCGGCCAGCTGCGTGGCGCTCATACGCCACAATTCCGCGGCCGTTGTCATGCTCATGTCGGCCTCCCGTACCCCCGACCATGCCGTCGTCGAAGTTGCTTCTCGGCTGACATCAAAACCCCGTCCAGGTGAACTCCCGTCGTCGCTCCTGAAGGGTCACGGCTGAAGACAACTCTGGCCGTGTTCAGGCCGTACTTGGAGAGGTCGATCCGGAAAATGTACGGGTCCTGCTTGTCGTCGGGGTGCAGCTGAAAGCCTCGGTATGCCGCCGGTATCGGGCTGAGAGTCCGAAGGATCAACTTGCCACGCCGAACGCCGACCTCAGCTCCTGCGCCGAGGATGCTCCACGCCTGCATGTCGGTCCGCTGGGCGCGCGGCCGGTACCGACCGCAAAGCTCCCCCCAGATCTCCGGGTGCTGCGGAACGTCGCTGCGGATACCCTCCCGCGGGACCCCGATCAGTTCGCGGAGCAGCTGCTCCATCTCCCCCCTCAACCAGCTCGCAGCGTTCCTGGACCCGTTGGTGAACGCCAGGACGCCGACGCCGTCGTCCGGAGCCAGGAAGATCTGAGAATTGAACCCGGGCACTACGCCCTGGTGCTCCACCGCAGCATGCCCGCCGAGATCAACGCGCCAGAACGCGAGGCCCATACCCGGTATCCGCGGGTCGGGCTGGTAGTGCGGCTGAAACATCAGCGCGACGCTATTCGGCTGCAGGATCGAACCATGCTCGCCGAAGCCACCGGCGAGGAGAGCGGCGATATAGCGTGCCATATCCCGAGGCGTGGAATAGATCGAGCCCGCCGCCGCAGTCACCCCTTGACGGTCTGTGACCGCCTTCGCACCGTCAGAACGCAGGCGGTAGCCAGTGGCCAGCCGCACCGCAAGCCTCGGCGATCGCAACAAGTCGGTATCGGTCATCCCGATCGGCTCGAAGATACGCTCGCGGAAGTAGCGGTCCAGCGGCTCACCGCTCACGTCTTCTACGATCTGGCCGAGGGTGGCGAACCCATGGTCGGTGTAGGTCCAGATCGTGCCCGGTTCGGCTGCCAGCCGCAGGCCGCCCTGGTAATACTCCGCTAGGTTCGGCACTCGCTGTTCGAGCGGGAACGTTTCGGCGAACCAGCCGCTGTTGATCATGCGCAATGGGTGCAGCCACTCCGGCACGCCGGCGGTGTGCGTCAGCAGCTGCCGCGTCGTGGCCGGACGCCAGCCCTCCTTCGCCGGCATGAGCCGGTACGCTCGCAGGTACTCGTTGGCGGGCGCGTCCAGCTCGATCAGGCCCTGCTCCCACAGCTGCATCACCGCAACTGCGGTGAAGGTCTTCGTGATGGAGCCGATCCTAAAGACCGTGTCCTCGGTCACTGGTCTAGCCGACCCGGTATTCGCGACGCCGTGACCGGAGACCCCGAGCGCTCCCCCGCGAACTACACCGACCGCCAGACCAACAGCAGGCCAGCGATTCAAGATCGCATCGATCTTGGCGTCTATTTCATGCTGATTGATCTGTGGCATGGCTTGTCGTTCGACTCAAATTAGGCTCTGCAAGCCTGATGTTTCTGAGACTCAGCCGCGGCTTGCGACGGCACAATGAGCGGGCAATGTATCTGCTTCATCACGCTCTCGACGACGGAGAATTTTCTAGGCTTATCACGATCTCGTTCCTCATCCCGCACATCCGCGCATCCATATACCTGACACTGGTGCTGCGATCGTAGGTGTACAACCGCCATTGGTCGTCCCTTAGCGAGGACCTTCGTCCTCCGAATCTGTGCCAGCCCATTGGGCCTTGCGCGTACGCCAACGTGACGTTGGAGTCGCCGACACAGGTTGATCTTCTATTTCACATTGCCGTATGCGATCTCTTGGCCGCTGTAGCTACCGTCCCGCCTCGTTGGTGGGAGTCTCGGCACCGTACTGCTTGTGATCGGAGGTTTCGGGCCGTTGCTGGCAGCGGCCATCACCATCCGCCATTCGCCACGACTCGCTGACCGAGTGGCTTCGCAAGATCGCTCGCTGGCGGGTACCCGTTCGCTTCTACGCGTACGCTCGGTTCTGCCTGTGTTGATCACGACGGCCATGAACGCGATGCTCGCCGCGCTGGGGCAGCAGCCCGACGTTCCCTGCTTTCTGGCCGGATTCCTGCATACGTGCAAACCTTCCTGATCACTGCGGTGATCTCCGGTGGACAGGAGGGCCAGGTTGGCGCGGCTTCGCGCTCCCGTCTTGGAGCAGCGGCACACTCCCTTAGTTGCGACGCTGATCTTGGGTCTCGGTTGGGGCATGTGGCACATCCCGCTGTACCGTCCACTCGGATTCGTTGTGCCTATGGTGCTCGCCTCTTCTATACCTGGCTGTTTAACCGGACCCAAAGCGTTCTCCTGTGCATCCTCTTGCACGGCAGCTTCACGGCCGCACAAGAGCATCTATTGTTGTCCACTGACTCCCGCATGGTGGATGCCGTGC
>JBKOZG010000054.1:0-5578 GCA_046725775.1 Actinomycetota bacterium
CCCTCTACCCTGCTCGTCGGTAGCCGCCCCTGATCGGTGGAACGATAAACGGAACACGCCCTGCCAGCGAGGCAGGCAATCCAATAACGTCTTTCGCGAAGAGTGACGACGACACCAGCTTCCAGTGGCACCGCGCGAACAGAGAAACTGGCAGCGTGCCGATTCGATTTCCGATCAAGACGGCCAGGTTGACCATTCGGCCCATGCGACTTGGCGATGCTGAGGCGTTGCTCTCTGTCTATGGCGATCTTGAGACGATGCAGCATCTCAGTGCGGTTCTGCCAGCCACGGTTGCCGAAGCGCGCGGGTGGGTGCAAACCAAGATCGCCCTTTTTGATCGAGATGATCAGTTGAGCCTGTGGACCGTGATTCATACCGAGTCGGGACAGATCGTCGGCGACGTGGGACTCCAGCACGAGGACTACGGTTCTGGCCCGGTGGTTGGCCTCGGCGGACGCGGCAACCGGCAGTTCTGGCGTAAGGGGCTGGGGTTCGAGGCGGCCAACGCGACCATCACTGCCGGATTCGAACAGCTAGACCTGCCAGCCATTGGCGCCGAAACCCGGCCCGACAATCTGCCAGCCCAGGCATTGCTCACCAGGTTGGGGTTGCGGCCGGCCGGCACGAACACCCAGGGATGGCCGGTTTACATGATCACTCGCAAAGACTGGCTGGCACTCTCACGATCCCCCACCTAGCGGACTTCGCAGCACTGCAACTGATGCGACGTCCAAGTAAGTGGTACTAAGTGTCATCGAGTGAACCTAGACGACCAGGGTCCTAATCTCCCAGCTCCCGTCGCCGATCAGCGTGAGCTCGTTGGTATGCATCCGGTCGAGCGTGCTCCCATGCCCAACGCTGACAAGCGTGCAATCCGGCAGCTGCTCCCGGACCCGCTCGTAGAGTGCGTGCTCCATGCCCTCGTCAAGCGCAGAGGTGGTCTCGTCGAGAAACACCAGTGATGGCTTCGCGACCAGGATGCGGCCGAATGCGAGCCGCTGCTGCTCGCCAGGGGAGAGTGTCTTGGACCAGTCGGCCTCCAGGTCCAGCCGATCGGCCAATTGTCCGAGCTGGACCGCACGCAACGTCTCGGCAGCCACCTCGTCGCTGAGGGTTTGGGCCGGAGCGGGGTAGGCCAGCGCAGTGCGCAAGGTCCCTAACGGCAGATACGGCTGCTGCGCACAGAACAGGACGTACTCAAGATCGGGCCGCGAAATCGTCCCCCCGACGTACGGCCACAAGCCCGCCAGGCTGCGCAGCAGGGTCGTCTTGCCACTACCGGACGGGCCCTTGACTACCAGGGACTCCCCACCGGCGAGGTCGAGATCCAGATCTGTCAAGAGCGCCCGACCATCTGGGAGGCCTACGGTCAGGTTGCGAATACCAAGCCCAGTTTGCCGCTCCTCGATGACCGGCGTTGGCAAAGCGCGGGCCTCTTCGTCAGCGTCGAGCAACCCGGTCAGCCGGTTCAGCGATGCCCGGTAGCTGGCGAAGTCGTCGTAGGCAAGCCGGAAGAACGACAGTGCGCCCTGAACCTGTGAAAACGCATCTGCGGTCTGGGTGACATCGCCCAGAGTGATCTCTTGACTGAAGAATCGCCGAGCCTGGATGACGACCGGAAACACCACGGCGATCTGGCTGATCACTAGGTTGAACCCCTGAAACTTCATGCTCCGAAACACGATCGCCCAGGTGTTGGCGATGACCGCCGCGAAGCGTGTCATCAGCCCGGCGTTCTCCACCGGCTCCCCCCGGTAGAACGCAATGTTCTCGGAGTTGTCACGGATCCGCACCAGGGCATAGCGGTAGGACGCCGTCAGAAGCTCATTCAGGAAGTTCAGCCGGATCAGCGGCCTGCCGATGCGTATCGCGAAGACCGTCGCGATGATCACGTAGAGGTACGCGAGGAAGACCATCGCGCGCGGAATCTGGAGTCCGAAGACGGTGAGCGGCCCCGACAGAGACCAAAGAATTATGGTGAAGGAGACCAGCGACACAACCGATGAGACCGCCCCCAACGCCAGGGACTGCGAGTCCGAGGTGTAGGACGTGATGTCTTGCTGGATGCGTTGATCGGGGTTGTCGATAGCGGTAGAGACGAATCGGCCACGGTGATAGGCCGCGCCGCTCAGCCAGTCACCGACCATCCGCTCATTCAGCCACAGCCGCCAATGAATGATCTGTGCCTGACCGATATAGAACGTGAAAAGCACTAGTACGACATTGATCGTCGCGAGCACTCCGAAGATCAAAATGAATCTCCAGAATGCTGCTTCGTCGAGCTGCTGCATTGCGGTGAACATGCCGTTGCCCTGGAAGGAGAGCAGGATATCGAGCCGCACGGCGGTCACAGTCAGCAGCAGCAACAAGGCAACCGTCAGGATCGGGCGCCAGTTGAGCCAGTTCCGCCTCCGCGGGATAAAGTACACCCCTGATAGCCGCCAGAACTGTCGTCCCCAGCGGGTACGCCGGATCAGAAACCAACCCACTAGCGCGAAACCGAGGACTACAAAGAGGAAGACCCTTGCGATCCACAGCAGGCTCGTCAACCACTCCCGTGACCAGTCGATCTCCATCAATCCTCCAAGCTCAGGTCTACCGAAGGTGGCGCTTACGTTACGCCCGTCAGCACTCTCAGGGGATCTTCGATGCTTCAGGAGCGCTGCGAATTAAGCAGAAGCCTGCTGGGTCTGCAGTGTCGGCGCGTCTCGCAGCCGGCGCCGTTCGCTGCGCCGCTCGACAAGCGAATAGAGCACTGGCACGAGAAGCAAAGTCAGCACCGTCGATGAGACCAGGCCGCCAATCACAACAATCGCCAGCGGCCCGGAGATGAAGGCTCCGCCGCCGGTTAGTCCTAGCGCCATCGGAATAAGTGCGAAGATCGTCGCGCAGGCTGTCATGATGATCGGCCGCAACCGCAGTCGAGCCCCGTCGATGATGGCAGATCGCAGAGCCTCCCCGCGCCCGCGGTACTGATTGATCAGATCGATCAATACGATCGCGTTGGTCACTACGATGCCGATCAACATCAGCAAACCGACCATGGCAGGCACTCCAAGAGGAGTGTCGGTGATCAGCAATCCGGCTACCGCGCCAGTCGCAGCGAATGGGATGGAGACCATCAAGATCAGCGGCTGCACCAGACTACGGAATGTTCCGACCATGATCATGAAGACCAGTGCGATAGCCACCAGCATGGCCAGACCTAGCTGGGTGAACGCCTCCCGCTGGTTCTCGGCCGCGCCGCCCAAGGTGGCAGTCACGCCCGGCGGCAGATCCGTGATCGAGTCCAGCCTGCTTTGAATAGTCTCAGTGAGCGCGCCTAGGTCAGCGGCCTCTGGCGTAGCGGTGATCGTGACCGACGGAGTGCCCTCGATCTGTGTGACCGTCGTCGGAGCCAGCACCGCCTGCACCTTCGCGACATCCTTGACCTTGACCGGCTTGGCGCGTACGTCAGCCAGCGCCTCCTGCTCGTCTTGCAGCTTCTCCTGCTTCTGGCGCTGTTCCTCGGCTTCCCTGGCCTGCTTGTCGACGGCGTCGAGCTGTTCGTTCATTTGAGTGATGCTTTC
The DNA here is from genome assembly GCA_046725775.1 of Actinomycetota bacterium. Lineage (GTDB taxonomy): Bacteria > Actinomycetota > Actinomycetes > Propionibacteriales > Propionibacteriaceae > Microlunatus. Next base: position 3,570 of record JBKOZG010000054.1, read on the forward strand.
ATCGAGCTGTTCGATGCTCGCCTGAATCTGCTCGATGCCCTTCTCTGTTTGAGCCACGGCGGCTGTCTGCTGCGCGACTTGCTGTTGCCACTGCTGCTGGGCGAGCACGTCAGTTGTCACCGGAACAGGCGGCGCCGTCGGGTTCGGCTGAGGCCGGTTGGCCCTGAGCCTCGCCAGCTGTTTACGACTGTCGGCCAGCTGGCGTCTTGTTTTGCTCAGCTCGTCGACTGTGTCGTCGCGATTGTTCACAAGTGTCGTGCGCTGCTCGCGCAGTGAAGCCTTCTGGTCGGCGGTAGCCTGCTCGGCTTGGCGCTGCTGCTCCTTGGCCAGAGCCTTCTGCTTGTCGGCTAGCTTGTCAGCTGCCTTATCTTGGGCCTTCTGTTGCTGGAGCTGGCTGACCGGAAGCTCGATGTTGCCAATATCGGAAGGACTCGGATCGTCGGCTGCTTCGCCGCGAACGACGATGTCGCGTTGCTCGCCTTCGATCGTGACTGAGCCCACCGGGGTACCGCGCAGAGCGCTTGAGACCGCCTGGCCGACCTCGGCCTGAGTGAAGCCGAGCGATGCGGCCTTCTTCTTGTCGACATTCACCCTAAGCAGCTTCCGCTGCTCCTCGAGATTGCTGCTGATGTCGGTGAGACCGGGAATCGTTTCGAGCTCCCGCTCGATTCGCTTGGCCCCGGCCTGTAGGTCTGTGGTGTTCTCGCTCGAGACAGTGACCGTCAGGTCGTTGCTGGTTCCCTCGTTGTTGGTCATTGTCACAGTGATCTCACCGGCTGATGCGCCGAGTTCGGTCATCTTCTGCTGGAGCTGCGGGCGTAGGGCATCTGCCCTGGCGCCCTCGACGAGCAGGACCGTGAACTCAGCGGTGTTGGTGTCACGGGTGGCGCCGGGGACGAGGCTGCCGCCGATCGTTGTGAGATAGCTCTTCACCTGTGGATCGCCCTGCAAGATCTTCTCGACTTGCTCGGCGGCCGTGCTCGTGGCCGACAACCTGGTGCCAGGCGGCAGCTTTTGTTGGATGGCGAGTGTGGTTTGGTCGGTGACCGAGCCCAGGAAATCGGTCTTTAAGAACGTGGCGGCCCCCAGCGTTGCGATGAAGACGACCAGTGCTGCGCCGAGCGTGATGAACGGTTGTCGCAAGCCGAACCGCAGTATCGGCAGATAGCCGCGCTGCAGCCGGGTCACCTTGGTCTCCTCGGCGGTATGGCTCTCTGCCGCCGCCGTCGCACTGCCTCCCCCAGCCGTTTGTGCCGCCGGCTGCTGATTGCGGCCTCCCCGCAGGAACCAGTACGTCAGCACCGGCACGATGGTCATCGACACCAGCAACGAGGCACCAAGCGCAACGGCGACCGTGATGGCAAACGGCCGAAACAGCTCACCGACGACACCAGAAACGATGGCCACCGGAGCAAAGACTGTGACCGTGGTCAGAGTGGAAGCCGTGACGGCACCGGCCACCTCCTTCACCGAGGCAAGGAGGTCGCCCGTCGTCAGAGTCCGATGCCCCGCGGCACGACGCTTGATGTTCTCCACCACGACGATCGAGTCGTCTACAACCCGGCCGACCGCCACCGTCAGCGCAGCCAGCGTGAAGATGTTGAGAGAGTACTCGCCGAGCTGAAGACCGATCATCGCGATCAGCAGAGACAGCGGAATCGAGATTGCAGTGACCAAGGTTGCACGAACCGAGAACAAAAAGCCCAAGATCACAAGCACTGCGAAGGTCAAGCCGAGCAGGCCCTCCACCGCAAGGTCTTCGATCGACTGTTCGATCAGCGGCGCCTGGTCGAAGATAATTGTGATCGTCGCGTTATTGCCGAGTCTTTGCTCGAGACTCGGGATTTCGGCGCGGACGCTGTGCGAGATCTCGACCGCATCGGCGTCGGTGTCCTTGAGAACGGCAACGCTGAGGGCTGGCCGGCCGTCCGCCCGAGCGATCGATGTCGACTCGATCGAGTCCACTTTCACGTCGGCGACCGCGGACAGCGCGACCGGGCCGCCCGGAG
>JBKOZG010000246.1:0-2976 GCA_046725775.1 Actinomycetota bacterium
CAGCCGGTACGACCCGCCCGGCCGCGCGTCGAATCGCTCGAATCTGCCGCTCATCCCGTCGGGTGGTAGCCAGGCCGTAAGCGCCTCGGGATCGACGAGGGCCGCGAAGACACGGTCCAGCGGGGCGGCGATCACCCGCGACGCCCTGTCCGTCCGTGCCATGGCGCCATCTTAAGAACCCGACACCGGCAACCTTGGCCAGCTGGAACAGGTGCTCCCATCTGGGCAGCCCCACCGCTCAGCGGTGCACTCCATCACTTGCCCATGCCCGGCACCGGACCGTCGGTCGACCCGACGGCCCTGACACACATCGCCGCCGCCGTCCGCGGCCGCATGCGGATCGCCCAGCGAGATGCGTTCAATGACCTTCGCCATGAGGCCGGCGAACACGCCGGCCACCATCCACTGGGGGGGGTGTGGGTGGGGATCCGCTGGTTACCGCAGGTGTCCCATAGGTTCCGGTGATCCGCCCGCATCAGTGAACTGCCGACCCAGCGGCGACGTCTGGACCACCCAGCCCGGCCGCACCTACCAAACCTGCTTCTGGCTTAGTCATGCGCTCTTTGAAGACAGCTGGCGTGTCCGCAACCTCGGCTACGAACGCATACCCGAGTCTGGTTAGCCGCCCAAACCTGGTATGCCTGTTACGGCTCTCGCATCGGCGTTGTGAAGGTCATGCTTGCCGTCTTCGCTGAGCGTTCTTTGTGCGGACGACCGCTAGAGGGTCGGCTTACTGCACCGTCCGCTGGTCAGGCTGACCTCGCCGACGGTGGTGACATCCGCGCGTCTGGTGGGACACTTGACCGTCCCATAGACAACCGGGTCCGGGGGGTCCGGCCTACGGCGGCTCGTGCCACAGAGCCCCTGGAACTTAAGCTGAGGGCGCGTCTTGGACTTGCAAGAGTTACCTGCGAATCGTTTCGCGTTTGTTCGGTTGAGCAAAGAAGCATTTGGATGGCACAAGAACGAAAAGACCTCACACCACCTTACGGCTACCTAACCCGTCTTTTCCGGCCCTTCCCAGATTTCGATCCTCCGTTCATAAAACCTGTGCGTCATAAGGCAGTGGAGTTGCTCCATCTAAAAGCGGGCGATCGTGTTCTCGATGTCGGTTGCGGACCGGGCGGCAGTTTCCCATACCTCGTTCATGCCGTCGGCCAATCAGGCCAGGTGATCGGTGTCGAGATCAGTCCTGAGATCAGCATCAATGCAAAAAGACGAATCGTTAAAAACGGCTGGAGAAACGTCGAGGTGATTGAAGCCGCGGCTCAAGATGTTCATCTGACAGGTCTGTTCGACGGTCTGCTTATGTTTGCCGCCCCTGATGTGTATGCCTCCGAAGAGGCTTTGGAGAATATCGTTGCGCATCTAAGAGAGAACGCGCGGGTTGCTGCATTCGGAGCGAAACTTTCGAGCAAAGGATTGGGAAGCAGCTTGAACCCAGTCTTGCGGACGCTCTTCAACCTCTCTTTCTCAACAACTCCAAGGCCAGACTACGAACCGTGGCGAGGCTTGGCGAAGCATGTTAAGAAGCTTGACGTTGAAGAATACTTCCTCGGATTGATGTTCCTTTGTTCGGGTTCGATTCCGCGAAAGGTCGATGAATGACATGTGCTGCGGCTCTGGTACATTAAGGTCGGATGACGCCGGTGTTACGCCAAGTTTTACCGCCGGTCGCATGCTGCTGTGATCCACGTTTCCGGTGAAGCCCGCTGTGTCCAGAGGTACGTTAATGACGGCGTTTCACAACACGGTCGTCACCATGCCTACTGGAGCCTGGCAGAAAGTAAGATCAATTTCTCCTTAGTCCGACCCGACTGGGCGGTTGCAGCCGACCACAACGTGGGCGGCATATTGAAGCTCGACAACTTTTCGAGGGCACAACAGCTTCAGGGTGGGGCCAATGCATCAAGGTTGGAGCGGAGGCTTGACCACATCCGCGATACCTATCCATTTCGACGATCAGATCTTCATCCCAGGAGGAGGCACAGGTTTGATCTCAATAAGCCAGAAATTTGGCCCCTCAGATCTTTCAGGCATTCCCCCCAGAGCTGAGCCCTCGCGTGGCGGCTACGTCCCAGAGGCAGATGCGGCCGGCGAGGCCGCACCATCCACGTACCGGAAGGACAGCCATGCGAAAACTCATAGTCCAGCAATGGGTCACCGTCGACAACATCGCCGCGGAGGAGGACGGCGGGCTCAGCTTCGTGTCAGGGGAGCCCTTTTCCGAGACCACCAACCCTGCGTTCAAGGCAGGCGTGATGGGGTTCATCGACTCGGTCGATACGATGATTCTCGGCGCGAATACCTACGCCCAGTCCAAGGACTACTGGCCGTACGCCGACGAGCAGGGCGAGTACGGCGAGAAGCTCAACACCTCACCAAGTTCGTCGTCTCGTCGAAGCTGGATGACCCGCCCTGGGGCGACTTTCCCGCCGCGACCGTGACGCGCGACCCGGTCGCCACCATCCGGGAGCTCAAGGAGCAGAGCGGCAAGGACATCTGGCTGTGGGGGAGCTTGAATCTCATGCACTCCCTGCTGGACGCCGGCGTCGTCGACGAAGTCCGGATGCTGGTCTGCCCGGCGTCACGCGGCAAGGGAACACGCATCTTCGAGGATCGGCAAGACCTGAAGCTGGTCGAGGCCACCGGGTTCGAAAACGGCGTGGCCCTTCTGTGCTACGAGATCAAGCATTAGGCGGAAAGTCCGCACTTTCGAAAGAATCGGACGCCGGCCATGCTGCTCGTTGTGGGCATCGGCCGGCGTCCCTGACGCTCGATGGTGCCGATGAAGCGGCTGCCAGCGAGTCAACATAAGCCTGAAGGTCGCGCGCACGGACCAGTCGCGTTCGATCGATGTGTACTGAGCGGAGTTCGCCAGACTTGAGGAGCTCATAGACCTTCGAGCGACTGATGCTCAGATGCTTAGCGACCTCCGGTATGCGGTAGATCAGCTTGTCGTTCATGATCTTCCTC
>JBKOZG010000132.1:0-5578 GCA_046725775.1 Actinomycetota bacterium
CGGTAATACGGCGTCGCGGCGCGTGGCCGAACGAGCTGGCTACATCAAAGTCGGCATCCAACCCGCATCAGAACCCCTGGGCGACGGAGAGCTGGCGGATCTGGTGCTCTATGCCTCCCCGTAGCTTCTTGAACGTCATGCTGGGCTTCCATAGCTCCGGCGGCGGTAAGCGGCGAGTTGTGGGAAGATCTGCGAGTGACATTGCGGGTGAGCGTCATCGGCACGAACTATCTGGGTGCAACCCACGCCGCGGGAATGGCGGAGTTCGGCCATCAGGTAATCGGGGTTGACATCGATGTTGATCGTGTCAAGACGCTAAATGCTGGGCAGTCGCATATCTTCGAGGTTGGCCTAGAGCCGCTGCTTGAAAGACACACAGAGTCCGGACGGCTACGGTTCACCACCAATTACGCCGAGATTGCGGACTGGGCAGATGTACATTTTCTTGCCCTCGGCACCCCGTCGGGGCCTGGCGGCGCCGCTGACCTGAGTCAGTTGCATGCGGCTGTTGACACCTTGGCGCCGTTGTTGACGCAGCCGACTTTAGTGGTCGGGAAGTCCACTGTGCCGGTCGGTACGGCGACGGCGCTTGAGGAGCGACTGCGCAGGGCCGCGCCGGCGGGGGACGCCGTCGAGGTGGCCTGGAATCCAGAGTTTCTGCGCGAGGCGTACGCCGTCGAAGACACGCTGGGTCCTGACCGGCTCGTCTTCGGGACCCACTCCCGACATGCACTAGAGGTGCTGGAGGAGATCTATGCGATTCCCATCACCGACCGTGTCCCGGTAGTTCGATGCGACATCGCAACCAGTGAGTTGATCAAGGTCGCCGCAAACGCATTCTTGGCGACCAAGATCAGCTTCATCAACGCGATGGCGCAAATGTGCCAGGCGGCCGGCGGCGATGTCGTCCTGCTGGCCGACGCACTCGGCTACGACGAGCGAATCGGACGAGAGTTTCTCAACGCCGGGTTGGGGTTCGGTGGGGGCTGTCTGCCTAAAGACATCGCGGCGCTCGCCGTACGCGCTGAGGAGCTTGACGTAGATGTGCTGAGCGACTTCATTCGCTCGGTAGAGGCGATCAACGCCGGTCAGCGGACCGGACTTGCAGAGCTGGCCATCGATCAGGCTGGTGGCAGCGTTGCTGGCAAGCGCATCGCCGTGCTGGGGGCGGCGTTCAAGCCCGGCACCGATGACACCCGCAACTCCCCCGCCCTGACCGTGGCCGATCAGTTGCACATGTCCGGGGCCGACGTACGCATCTATGATCCACAGGCAAGACTCGCCCCGCGGGAGGGCTTTACTCAGGTAGCCAGCGTTGAGCAAGCGGTGCTGGGCGCCGACGTGGTACTGCATCTGACCGAGTGGCCCGAGTTCCGTCAGCTTGACCCAGAGCGGCTCGGTGCTCTGGTCAGGTCCAAGGTGATCATCGACGGCCGCCTCAAGCTGCACGCACCCACCTGGCGTAACGCCGGCTGGAAGCTCGTCCAGATCGGCCGCGCCACGACCCTCTAACGCCGACCGCCTAAACGCCGACTTGTCGGAATCTCAGGACCATATTTCGTGCTGAGATTCTGACAATCCCGCTTAGGAGGCGGGCACGCCGATCCCTTGAGGTCATGCAGCCTTCCGATGCCCAGTAACGACGCAAGGAACCGAGCAGTCAGGGATCTGTATATAAGTCAGTGAACGTTTTCGAGTTGTTAGGAGGGTACGGAGACGCGGGCGGAGAGGTTGGTGTCCAGCGTGGCAAGGAACTCCTCGGTGGTCTGCCATGGTTGGTCAGGGCCAACTAGCATCGCGAGATCCTTGGTCATGGCGCCACCCTCCACAGACTTGACGACCACTGCCTCTAAAGACTCTGCGAAGGCAATCACCTCTGGAGTGTTGTCTAGTTTTCCCCGGTGCTTCAGGCCGCCGGTCCACGCGTAAATGGAAGCGATCGGGTTCGTAGAGGTTGGCTTGCCCTGCTGGTACTGCCGGTAGTGCCGGGTCACCGTGCCGTGCGCAGCCTCGGCCTCGACCGTCTTCCCGTCCGGCGTCATCAGAACGCTCGTCATCAGCCCAAGCGAGCCGAAACCCTGCGCGACGGTATCGGACTGCACGTCGCCGTCATAGTTCTTGCAGGCCCAGACGTATCCCCCGCCCCACTTGAGCGCAGCCGCGACCATGTCATCGATCAGCCGATGCTCATAGGTCAGACCGGCTGCCTTGAAATCGGCCGCGTACTCGTTCTCGAAGACCTCAGCGAAGATGTCCTTGAACGCGCCGTCGTACGCCTTCAGGATCGTGTTCTTGGTCGACAGATAGACCGGGTAGCCGCGCTCCAGCCCGTACGCGAAAGATGCCCGCGCGAAATCGGCGATTGAGGCGTTGAAGTTGTACATGCCCATCGCCACGCCACCGTCGTCGGAGAATTTCGCGACGACATGTTGGATCGGCTCGCCGCCATCTTCCGGAGTGAAGGTGATCGTGAGCTGCCCAGCACCGGGCACCTTGAAGTTAGTCGCCTTGTACTGATCACCGTGCGCGTGACGGCCGATCACGATCGGTTTGGTCCAATTGGGCACCAATCGCGGGATGTTGGAGATGATGATGGGCTCCCGGAAGACAACGCCGCCCAGGATGTTGCGAATCGTCCCATTGGGCGAGACCCACATCTTCTTGAGGTTGAACTCCTGCATCCGCGCCTCATCCGGAGTGATGGTGGCGCACTTGACGCCGGCGCCGTGCCTTTTGATCGCGTTCGCGGCGTCAATGGTGACCTGGTCATCAGTGGCGTCGCGATGAGTGATGCTGAGGTCGTAATACTCCAGGTTCACGTCGAGATAGGGGTGGATCAGCCGGTCCTTGATGAACTGCCAAATGATCCGTGTCATCTCATCGCCGTCGATCTCGACGACCGTACCTTCGACCTTGATCTTCGCCATGCCGCCAACCTATCGAACGACCATGCGGTCATTCGACCGGCTCAGGCGGCATCCGGCGGCCGGTACACCAGGTCGACCCGGTCTTGAGGTCGCTGCGCCGCTTCGTAGGCGTCCTCGCTCGGCATCCAGTCGGTGAGCCAGCGGTCCATCCGCTCCGGGCCATCCCGTTCCAAGGCCCGCGCCAGCCGCACCCGGTACGGCGCCTCAACCCAGATCGTGAAGTCCCACGGAACCCCGAGCCGTTCATCGGTAGCGGAGACACCTTCGACAATCACAGGCACCCCGCTCGGCACGGTTTGCCACTCCGTGCCCACGTTGCGGTCGAAGTCCCAGCGCTGATAGCGACCCGGTCGCCCGGCAAGCAGCGGCTTCAGCACCTGCCGGATGAACCGGTCTCGCTCCCAGCCCTGGACATCTGGCCGTGCGAAGTCGTCGATGTGCACGACCACCGACCTGGGCAGTGCTGCTGCGATCCGGTCCGCGAGCCCGGTCTTGCCGGTCGCGCCCTTGCCGTCGACCCCAATCCAGCGGGTGCCGTCTTTCCCGTCGAGCGCGGCGACGACAGCCGCGACCGGATCAACCACCGATTTAGGATCCATCCCCAGACCTCGCCGCGCCACGAATGTTCGTCGTTGCTAGCGTCACCCTCGAGTCCCACTTACCCACATCTGTTCGAGGGAGTTTCTGTGAGCGCACCTGTGAAGGTTGCCGTCACCGGCGCCGCCGGCCAAATTGGCTACAGCTTGCTGTTCCGGATCGCCAGTGGTTCGATGCTCGGCCCCGAGCAGTCGGTCGAGTTGCGTTTGCTCGAAATTCCCCCAGCCCTCAAGGCACTCGAGGGTGTGGTGATGGAGCTTGACGACTGCGCTTTTCCGTTGCTGAGCAACGTCGAGATCGGAGATGACCCCAGGGCGGTCTTCGATGGCGTCAACCTGGCCTGCCTGGTCGGAGCGCGACCGCGTACCAAGGGAATGGAACGCGGTGATCTGCTGGAAGCCAACGGTGCGATCTTCAAGCCGCAGGGTCAGGCGCTCAACGATCACGCAGCCGATGATGTCAAGGTCCTGGTCACCGGTAACCCTGCGAACACCAATGCGCTGATCGCCATGCGCAACGCGCCGGATATTCCCGATGAACGTTTCAACGCGTTGACCCGGCTCGACCACAACCGCGCCAAGGCCCAGCTTGCCGCGAAGACCGGTGCGAGCGTGAACGATGTCACCCACATGACGATTTGGGGCAATCACTCCGCTACCCAGTACCCAGATCTGTTCAATGCCCTCGTCAAGGATCAGCATGCCGCTGAGCTGATTGACGATCAGCAATGGCTGGAATCCACCTTCCTGCCAACCGTGCAGCAGCGCGGCGCAGCCATTATCGAAGCCCGGGGGGCAAGTTCGGCTGCAAGCGCAGCCAACGCGACCGTTGAGCACATGCGGGACTGGGTCCTCGGGACGCCGGAGGGCGATTGGGTGTCAATGTCGGTCCCGTCCGACGGCTCATACGGGGTGCCGGAGGGCCTAGTCTCCTCATTCGCCTGCACGACCTCCGGTGGGGCGTACCAGATCGTCGAAGGCCTGAAGATCAACGACTTCTCCCGCGACAAGATCGACGCAAGCGTGGCCGAGCTTATCGAGGAGCGTGACGCGGTCCGAGCACTTGGTCTGATCGACTAGCGCATCGCTGATTGAGCTCCGAGCAGCGGCGTTCTTTCCTCTGCCAGCGACGACGGCGGCGGCGGATCAGAAGCGCAGGCTGTCCTGGACGGAACGAACGAGCAGACATGCTTTTCGTCTGTGAGTGAGAGAGGAAGGCAGCGGCTTCAAAGCGCGATCCGCGCGAGCGGAGCGAGCAATCAGACATTGCGCGAGTCGCTCAGAATTCGTGCGTCACACTGGATCCCATGACTGAAGGCCAGCAACCGAACCCATTCAGCCGCGAGGCGTCAGAACCCACAAACGGGTTCAGCGCCAATCCGAACCCGGGCTCGGCAACGCCACCGACATACCGTCCGAACGGTGGCGACTCGCCCGATCAGTACCCGGGTGACTGGCCCTCCTACCCTGCGGACGACCCTCACCGAAGGCCTGAGGCCGACCCGTACGCCATGCCCGGCGAGTTTTACGGCAGCCCGAACGCCAACTCGACATACGCGGGACCAGAAGTGGGCTTCGCGCCTCAGCCGACCCCACCGTACGGTGATTTTGGTCACAGCTACGGACAGCCAGCCGGTTACGACAGCACTCCTTACGAGGCGAACCCATATAGGCCGGCCTTCGGTGCAGTGAGCCCGTACGGCGCCGCGCCGGAGGTCACGCCGGCGCAGCAGCATCCGCAGGCAACCTTGGCGCTGATCCTCGGCATCCTTGGCACCGTCTTTGGAATGAGCTGCGTCGTCGGCGGACTGGTGGGCATCGGTGGCATCGTCGTAGGGCGGCGCGTTCGCAACGAGATCGACGCGGAACCGGGACGCTACACGGGACGCTCGCAAGCCATCGGCGGTATTGTCACCGGCATCATCGGGGTATCGATCTTCACGCTGGTGACGATATTGATCGTGCTCGCGGTGGTCGTTGGCATCGCGAGCACCAATTTCTGAGCGCCTCAGATGTCGCGGGACTTCAGCAATTGCACTCTTCGCGCTCCTCATT
>JBKOZG010000272.1:0-5083 GCA_046725775.1 Actinomycetota bacterium
CGGTGGAGCTGCTCACCCGCGACCCTCGGGGCGCGTTGCGGTCCAAGAAGACCATCAACTTCTCAGGCTCGCTGCTGCCGTTCCCGGACGGATACAAGATCACGACGACGACCGCTGCAACGGGCCAAGCAGCGCGGAAGAGTGTCCCGGCGAGGGTCTAGTCGTCGGCAGGTGGTTATCCCCGTCTGGCAACGGGGCCGTCGACTGCCCGCATGATCTCCGTGCATGCAAAGACTCGCCCGTAGCTGTTTCCTGTCAGCTCACGTAGGAAGCCAAGCTCTTCGAGCCTCTGGATCGCCGTATTGGCGGGCGGGTATGTGACGTTGTGAAGCGAGGCGGCCTGCGTTGCCGTGATCACGGGATAGGCAATCAGATCATCGACGATCTCCAAGACCACACCACGAGCGCGCTGCGCGCGAAGTGCTCGAAGCATCTCCTCGCGAACCTCGATGATGCGCTCGACTCGTGCCAGGGCATCTTCGGCCTGACCCTTAACAGCTTTGGCGAAGAACTGCACCCACGGGTCGTAGTCGCCGGTGGCGCTCAGGTCGAGAAGCAGGTCCTTGTATCGATCCTTCCGGGCTTCGAGCCAAGGGGAAAGATTCAGTATCGGCAAGGCAAGTGCGCCCGCGTACACGAGTTGCAGCACCACAATCAGTCGGCCTAGACGGCCGTTGCCATCGCTGAAGGGGTGAAGCGCCTCGAACTGGTAGTGCCCAAGAGCCGCCTTGACAAGGAGCGGCACGTCGTTGTCAGAGTTGATCCACGCCTCCCAGAGACCCATGCCGTCTTGGAGTAGGTCTGGCGGTGGCGGTACGTATCGCGAGTTGTCAATTCCCTGCGTGCGCTCGCCGATGTAGACCTGGCCTTGCCGCAGCTGGCCTGCGTCAGAGAAGTCCCCACGGGTGCCCTTGACGAGGATTTGCTGGAGGTCGGAGATGAGTGTGATGCAAATCGGCTTGGTCTTGATCAATTCCAAGGCTCGCGTCGCTGCACGAACGTAGTTCATCACCTCGCGCACCTCGTGGGTCTGCTGTCGCTCATCGACGTAGTCGGCCTCAAGCACGTCGACAAGGGCCGCGTAGGTGCCCTCAAGTGCGCTCGTGCTTACGGCCTCACGGTAGATGGTTGGCCGCACGAGCAGAGCCGGGTTTGGGAGCCTTCCAGCGCCCGCGTCTAGTCGGCCGACGGCACGGTCGGCCTCGCTGACGAGCTTGTAGGTGCGCTCGCTGAGGGGGATGGAGGCTGGCAAGGGCGCAGGGCGGAAGGCCACATGGTCATACCCCTGGCCGAGGAGTGCGTCCCGCCCAGTGATCCGCACCAAAGGGCCGATTGGCGACTTGCTGAAGCGGTCCCCGTCCACAGCCTTCGATTCCCCGTTCCTATAATTGGTGGCTTGTAATTCATAGGATAAGGCCGAAAGCTATAAATCTCCACTGAGTTTTATAGGTTCAGGAATCGAGACGCTAAGGCGTCCTGTCGGGCCAACCAGCGCATCAGGATGGCCAGGAACTTCTGACAGCGCGGATTGTCAGAGCGAGCCCATACAGTCTACGGCGTGTCAGAAAAAACCCCCGTCCGCAACAGCCAATTCATGAACCCGTTCGGAGTGCGCCATAGCGGCGCGACCGTGCGACCATACCCGGCAACCTGTGAGTGCTGCAGGATCGAGTTCATAGTCCTAGCCCCGGAGAGCTATCCACATCACCAGAAGCGCTGCGATCATTGCCGCGACCACAAGCCCGAAGGCACCGCGGATCAGCAGCTGACGGCGTTCAGGGAACATCACAATCGGCACCCGGCTGTTGTCGCCAAAGCCCGCAAGATGACGCGTGAAGCCATGGCTGCCAAAGAGAGCGCGGAGCTCGAGCTCGAGTCTGGTCGAGGTCAGGTGGCCGCCGCACTGAGCAGTCGGGACCGCCACAAGGGCATCCATGAGGCTGTGATGGCACAGCATGTTCCAACCGAAACCGGGAAATGCCTGTGTGGCCAACGCTTCCCATGTCCGACCGTGGACGCTGAGAGAGCCGCTCGGGGCCGCGTCGGCGACCCAGAAGAGTGGGTGTAGAACCGAACGGCGTCAGTCGGCGGCTATTGGTGCTCGCTGGACTCCTGGCTTCGGTGAATGACCGAGTGCAGGTATGTGTCCTTCGCGTTGTCGATGAGCCGTTTCGGCGGGTTCGGTGCTGCTGCACGGACAGCGTCGAGGGCAGCCTCAACGGCTGCAGATAGTCCGGTATCAGAGACGACGGCGCCCTGCTTGGCGTAGCCAAGGGCGAGGTCGAAGTCAGCGGAAGTCCCGAGTGGTCCGGATGTACGCATCGCGGAGACTTGGGGATCCGTGGGCTTCACTTTCGGTGCGCCATTACTGGTCCTCCTTCCGAGACCAAACCAAGTCCAACCTCAAGACCTGCGGGTTCCGCTCATCGGCCTCCCACCAATCGGCGCGGCCAGTCCAATCTTCGTACGCCGGCAGGATCGCCTCCCATGCGCTGGCGAGATAGTCGAGCTGATCGAGCACCGACAGATCGTCGGCCAGAGTGACCAGCCAGTCCATCCAACCCGGGCCGCGCTTGGCTAGCAGGCGGGCGCAGGCGTCGGTCATCGGGCGCCGATCCAGCCGGACCCCCAGCGTGTCGAGGACGGCCTCGGTGGCGTCGACCTGGTCGAGCCACTGGCGCACTTGGGCGGTGTTTTCCCGGTTCACCCCCTCCCGCCAATCCTCGATAAGGCCGTAGCCGAGAACTGCATGGTTCCTGGCGGTCTTGCATGCGGCGCACCGCAGCTCCCGGTCCATCAGGCAGTGCGCGCTCACTGTACGTACGGCTCCGCAATGGCAGCAGAGGGCTCGCGTGGTTTCGCTCATGGATAGTTCTCCTTCGGTGTCAGGGGATGAAGGCTTCTGTCAGGTGAGCGCCAGGATGATGCAGAGGATCGCCAGCAGCACAGCGACGCCGGTCATCGCCAGGAATGCGACCATGAGCTGCCCGCGTGCTGCCCGGTCGGGTGTGCTCTCCGGCTCACGTGGTACCTCGGGTATCACTTGTTCGCTGCGGATCGGGACATTCTCGACTACACGTCGGGACTCGCGGATCTCCTCGCAGAGGGCGAGCACGGCGTGACCATACCGACCAGGGCGCGGAGTTGGGCGACCGGTTCGTCCGCCATCGTGGTCAGCGCTGCGCCGCGGTTAGCGGTGTCTGACGTTTGGTCGAGGAGCTGTTCGGATAGTGTTGCGCTTCGCTTTTCACAGCCGCCGCCTCGCCTTGATGCTGGCTAGCTTGGTGGAGGCCTCGGCCAGCAGCTTCATTGCGGCTGCGGCGACCTCGGTGTAGCGGCGCGGGTCGCACACGGTCGGCTGTAGTGGCCAGTGGATGACGATGGTGGTCGGCATACCCTCGGGTTCGACCAGCTCGACGATGATCGTGTTGTGAGGCGATGGGGTGATCTGGCCTGAGGCCAGTTCGGTTAGTTTGTGCATGGGATTTCAGCTCCTTGTTAGCTGGGGTTCCTGGCCCGGCGGTGTTCACTGCACCGACCGGGCCGCTATTTGTGTTTGCGGCTCAGTGCACTCGGGTCAGCGGTGGGGAGCGGGCAGCACTCAGCGGCGCTCGTGATACTTCGCGTGATACTGCCGCCCGTGCATCGGGATGTATTTGGATGCTGCAAGGGAGACGAGAGGCAGCGGAATCCACGCCCAGGATGGCCTTGGATGCACCTAGCGGTACCCCGATGTTTCGATGATCAGGTGACTGCTTGTCCTGCTCAAAGATCCTCAGGCACGCAATGAGCGCGGCCTCAGCCAATCGGCGGAGAACGCGATCTTGCTCGCCGGAGCCGTCACCGTGGCTGGGATCGTGATCACTTTGATCACGGTCTACGTCCGTGCCAAGCTCCCTAAGCTCTGACCTGTGCAGGTTATGGCCCGCGACGAGCGCGGGCTCACCGAAAGCGTGCAGTGGGCGGTCCTTTGGCCTCTCCTGATGCTCCTTACCCTCGGGATCATTCAGGCCGGCATCTTTCTCCATGGTCGCAATGCCGCGCAGCGAGCAGCGACCGCTGCAGTCGACGCTGCTCGGGGCAGCTACGGCAGCGCGGCCGACGCCGAGGAGTTGGGCGCTACGATCGCTGGCTCGGGAGGCTTGAGAAGCATTTCCGTACGCGTGCAGCGGACCGGGTCCACAGTGACTGCCGACGTCTCGGCGTACGCACCGCTGATCTTCGACCTCGAGCTCGGTCGAATCAATGAGACAGCAGCTGCGCCGCTAGAGCGGGTCACTCCACCATGATCATCACCTGGCGACGCAACACAGTAGAGGACCAGCGTGGAGCCGCTGCCGTCGAGTTGACCTTGCTGGTACCAGCGCTGCTGCTTGTCCTGGGGCTGGTGGTTGCTGGCGGGCGTCTCTGGTTCGCGCGCGCCACAGTCAACGAAGCCGCTCAGACCGCGGCCCGTGCTGCATCTTTGGCTCGATCGTCGACTGCTGCGACCGCCGCAGGACGAGAGGCCGGATCACAATCGCTCGCCACTGCTGGACTCCGCTGCAGGTCGACCTCGGTCTCGATCAGCACAGCGGCCTTCGCCCTACCCGTAGGTACGCCGTCGACGGTCACCTCGAGGATCTTGTGCAAGGTGGACTTCTCCGACGTCTTCCTTCCCGGCTGGCCGGGCTCCCTTCAACTCACGGGTTTTGGCTCCGCGGCGCTCGACACCTACCGCGGCCGTTGATTATGAGAAATGTGATCAGGACACGGCTGACCGCTCGAGATCGTAACGAACGCGGGCAGTCGATCAGCCTCTTCGTTCTCGTGGTCATGAGCGCATTGATCATCACGACCGGCCTTGTGATCGACGGTGGACAGAAGGTCGTGGCGACAAGCCGCGCTGAATCCGCCGCTGCTGGTGCAGGCCGTGCGGCGGGTAATGCGGCTGCCACCCAGCAACTGGGCGGCGCTGATCCAGCAGGTGCCGCCGTACTTGCGGCAAGGACCTACATTGCTGGCCAGCCAGGCATCGACGGCATGGTCTCCATCCGCAACGGAGTCGTCATGGTCGCGACCAGCGCCCACGAGCCAACGATCT
>JBKOZG010000447.1:0-11061 GCA_046725775.1 Actinomycetota bacterium
CCCGATCTGGTGGTCTTGGCGAGGCTCGGAGGAGAAGTTAGTGATGCAGGCGATGATTTGACCATCGCCGTCGTAGCGCAGCCACGAGAAGACATTCCCGCCACGGTCGTCGGCGTCGATCCAGGAGAAACCTGATGCATCAGTGTCACGCTTCCACAGCGCGGGGTGCTCCTTGTAGATCGTGTTGAGGTCCTTGATCAGCCGCTGGACGCCGCGGTGTCCCCACTCCGCACTTTGCCACCAGTCGATGCTGCGACTTTCAGAGAACTCCCGACGCTGACCGAACTCGGTGCCCATGAACAACAACTTCTTGCCCGGGTGCGCCCACATGAAGGCATAGAAGGCGCGCAGCGTGCCAAACTTCCGCCACTCATCCTGAGGCGCGCGCTCGAACATCGACCCTTTGCCGTGCACCACCTCGTCGTGGCTGATCGGCAGGATGAAGTTCTCCGAATAGGCGTACGCCATGGCGAAGGTCATCTCATGGTGGTGATGTTGCCGGTAGATGGGCTCGCGACCCAGGTAGCGCAGCGAGTCGTTCATCCAGCCCATGTTCCATTTGAACCCGAAGCCGAGGCCGCCCTGATCGATGCTCTGGGTAACGCCCGGCCACGATGTCGACTCCTCGGCGATTATCACGGTGCCAGGCTCGCGCCGGTACGCATGCGAATTCGTCGACTGCAGCAGCTCGACCGCTTCCAGATTCTCGTTGCCCCCGTACTTGTTCGGCACCCACTGTCCGGCCTCGCGTGAGTAGTCCAAATAGAGCATCGAAGCGACGCCGTCCACGCGCAGCCCGTCGATGTGGAACTCCTCAAGCCAGTAGTAGGCATTCGAGATCAGGAAGCTCTTTACCTCATTGCGGCCGAAGTTGAAGATGTAGGAACCCCAGTCCGGATGCCAGCCCAGCTTCGGGTCCTCGTGCTCGTACAATGCAGTTCCGTCAAAGCGCTGCAGCGCCCATGGGTCTGTGGCAAAGTGCCCGGGCACCCAATCTACGATGATTCCGATACCGGCTTGGTGCAGCTTGTCCACGAGGTGCCGGAACTCATCCGGTGAACCGAATTTCGACATTGGCGCGAAGTAGCCGGTGATGTGATAGCCCCAGGAGCCTTCGAACGGATGCTGGGCAACAGGCATGAATTCCACGTGGGTATAGCCCTGCCAACTGCAGTACTCGACCAGTTCGTTGGCCAGCTCGAGGTAGGTAAGGCCTTTACGCCACGAGCCAATGTGTACCTCGTAGATGCTCACCGGCTCCGCGTGCAGGGCCTTCTGCCCGCGGTACCACATCCAGTCGTCGTCACCCCAGACGTACTGGCTTTCATACACAATCGAGGCGGTGTGCGGGGCAGCTTCCGCAAACCGTGCCATGGGATCAGCCTTGAGCCGCCAGACACCGTCGGCACCCAGCACTTCGAACTTATAAAGGCTGCCTGTGCTGGCCCCCGGGACAAACAGCGCCCAAACCCCGGACCCTGGCACTAGATGCATGTAGTGCCCCTCGCCGTTCCAGTAATTGAAGTCACCCACGAGTCGCACGGCTTGTGCGTTTGGTGCCCACACCGAGAAACGCGTACCGGAGATCGGCCCGCGTTCGGAGTCTTCGACGGTCATCTCTAGGGCGCCTAGTCGGCGCCAGCACTCGGTGTCATGACCTTCGTGGAAGCCCGTGAGGTCCCAGCCGGTCAGACCGCCGCTCGGATCGTACGACATGAGTGCTACTCCTGTTCTGTGGTGGGGCTTACAAGCTCATCGTGGTTTTGGGCGGGCTCGCAGGCTCGCCCGGGGCACCTGATTGCGGTCCACGACGGCCGCAGGCCGGTCGGAACCCTCTGCCTCGCGGCTTTCCGCCGCCAGCGCGGCGACCGCGCGGAGCGGGATGCCAACCCAGTCGGGTCGGTTCCGAGTTTCGTAGACGACTTCATAGATCGCCTTGTCCGCCTCGTACGCACGCAGCACGCTGGCGTCGCCCGCAGCCAACTCCCCACCGGTGTAGCCGCGCAGGAAGGCCGCCCGGCACTCGGCGGCCCAGGCCGCGCTGCGTGGTCCGGGTACGCTCGCCGCCGCATAGTCGAACGAACGCAGCATGCCGGCGATGTCACGCCAAACAGCGTCAGGTGCGCGTCGTTCAGCCAGGGTCTTTGCCGGCTCGCCCTCGAAGTCGATGATCTTCCAGCCAGTCGGGGTCCGCAGCGTCTGCCCAAGATGAAAGTCGCCATGCACGCGCTGGGTATCCAGGGTTTCGGTGCCCAGGTGATCGAAGCAGCGCAGCAGTCCGGGAATCTGCGGCACCAGCGCCGGGGCGATCTCAGCAGCATCATGCAGACGATCGATCATGATCATTGCCGCCCGCGTACCCATCACCTTCGCCGTGGGAAAGGCCGCGCGCAGGGCGTGGTGGGTCTCGGCGAGCGCGTTGCCGAGTGCCTCAGCCTCCGCCGCGAAGCCTGAGCTAGTCCGCAGCGAATCGAGCGCCAAGTCCCAGCCGTCAACCGCGCCAGCCAGCAACTCAATAACCATGGCAAGGTCGGCGTTCAGCTGACGTCCACTTGACACCCAGCTGCCCTCAACCCAGCCGAAGAGGCGGGCGACGTCGGAGATGCCTGCGGCGTTGAGTGCAGCATGCACCTCGATATCGAGGTTGTGGCCGAGCTCCAGACGCCTGAAGAGTTTGAGAATCGCTCTGTCTCCGAGCAGGACCGAGGTGTTGCTCTGCTGCCCGGTGAACGGCCGCGGCTCAAGATCGGAGGTGAGGCCGCGCACGGCGGTGGTGTTGAATCGAGTCTCGCTGTTCGGGCTGCGCAGCCTACGGCTGCCCAACAGTGCTTGCAAAATCACCCGACATGCCGCAGGGTCCTGGGCGGCGTCGTACGCGATGACTGGTCCCAGATCAGGATCGGTGAGTCGGCTGATCTCGGCATGGTGCAAATCGGTGTGCGGGGCGGGACGGTACGAGACTGCAAGCTGGTAGTACTCAGTGGGCGATACAACAATCTCTGGTGCCATCTCGGGCGCGTCGAGAAGCGTGAGCTCCGGCGACTTCGGGTCGTCCTGGGACGGAGGGTCCACGGCAGGTAACGGCTCTGGATCTTCCTCCGCTGGATAGCCAACCTCGGCGATCTCGAACCGTACTGCTGGATGGGCGGCAGGGGAGAAGAAATCGGAAGTTTCGGTCAGCCAGGGTAGAGGCGTCAGCGATCGGAGCCGGACCTGTCGGCCCTTGCCGGCAAACCATCGTGCCGTGGAGATGTACCTCAGGACCTGGTCGGCTACCTGAGGATCGCCCGTTCCCCTCACTGCGTCCTAGCCCTGCGTGGTCGCCGGCCCTGGGGCCGTGCTCCGGGAGCCGTACCGAATAACTGTGAGAATGTGCGCCGGGTCGTCGTGGGTGAGCCTGACGAAGGCATGCTGGCCCCAGCGCCACGTTTGCCCGGTGAGCTCGTCGTGGACAAGGTAGACGTCGCGCGCTGTGAGACCGAGAGCCTCCATGTCCAGATAGACCTCGGTCTCGACGATGTTCTGTGGATCGAGGCTGACGACCACGATGACCACGTCGTCCCCGCGCTTCTTGGAATAGACCAGCGCGCTCGCGTGTGGGGCGTGGTGGAAGTGCAAGCTGCGGAGTTGCTGAAGCGCCGGATGCTTCTTGCGGATCTGGTTCAGCTTTCCGAGCAGCAAGCTGAGGGTTTCGCCGGTCTCTTCGGCTGCCTTCCAGTCTCGTGGCCGGTACTGGAACTTTTCGGAGTTCAAGTACTCCTCGCGCCCCTGGCTAAGCGCGGCATTTTCGAACAACTCGAATCCCGAATAGATCCCCCACAGCGGTGAAAGCGTCGCGCCGAGTACGGCGCGAATGGTGAACGCGGGCCTGCCACCCCACTGCAGGAAAAGCGGCAGGATGTCGGGGGTGTTGGGCCAGAAGCTCGGCCGGAAGAAGCTGTCCGTTTCGGTCGTCAGCTCCTTCATGTACTCCTCGATCTCCCACTTCTCGTTGCGCCAGGTGAAGTAGGTGTAGGACTGCTGGAAGCCCGCCTTGCCGAGAGCGTGCATCATGGCCGGCTTGGTGAACGCCTCCGACAGGAACAGCACATCGGGATCGGTCTTGCGAACCTCACCTATCAGCCATGCCCAGAAGTTGACGGGTTTGGTATGCGGATTGTCCACGCGGAAGATCCGCACCCCATGGCTCATCCAGAGCTTGAGGATGCGCAGGCTCTCCAGGTAGATCCCGTCGCGGTCGTTGTCGAAGTTAATGGGGTACATGTCCTGGTACTTTTTCGGCGGGTTCTCCGCGTACGCAATCGACCCGTCCGCGCGCTTGGAGAACCACTCCGGATGCTCGGTGACCCAAGGATGGTCCGGAGAGGACTGCAGCGCGAAGTCCATCGCCACCTCCAGCCCGAGCGACCTGGCCTTGGCCACGAACCGGTCGAAGGCGTCGAAGTCACCCAGGTCAGGATGGATGGTGTCGTGCCCGCCCTCTTTGGCACCGATCGCCCAAGGCGAGCCCGGGTCATTGGGCCCGGCGGAGAGCGTGTTATTGGGCCCCTTGCGGGCCGTCCGGCCGATGGGATGGATCGGTGGCAGGTAGACCACGTCGAACCCCATCGCGGCTGCGGCCTCGAGGCGTTCGTGTGAGGTGTCGAACGTCCCAGAGATCCATTCCTGGTTCTCCTCGTCCCATCTCGCCCCCTGGGAACGTGGGAAGAACTCGTACCAGGAGGAAAAGAGCGCCTTTTGGCGATCGACGAAGATCGGGTAGTCCAGGGTGGGCGAAACCAGCTCCCGGGGACCGTAACGATCCATCGCCGACCGCACCTCGTCAGCAAGCACGACCTCCAACCGGTCCTCGACCTGCTGTCCGGAATTCAGGCTGTTGGCCGCAGCGCGCAGCAGGCTTGCGTTCCGCGCATCCCCGGCCGCCTCGGCGGCGGCGGCGGACCTTTCGAACAGCCCCATGCCTTCAGTGCACACCAGGGCAACGTCGATACCGGCCGGAATCTTGATCTCAGCGTTGTGCACCCAGGTCGCCCAAGGATCGCTCCAGCCCTCGATGCGAAACGTCCACAGCCCTTCGGTTTCGAGCACGACCGATGCGGCCCACCAATCGAAACCCAACGGTGTACTGGGGTGCATTGGCTCGAGCCGCTCAATGCCGTTCGGATCGGTGAGCACGACCGACGCGTTGACTGCATCGTGGCCCTCGCGGAACACCGTCGCCCGGATCGGAATGGATTCTCCGACGACAGCCTTGGCCGGGTACGCCCCACCTTCGATGACTGGTGACACCTTGTGCACCGGGATGCGATCGATCGGCGTTCCCAGCGCAGGCTTGTTTATGGTGACCCTGGATTCGGGGGCTTCTGTCGTCGCCGGCTTTTCTGTAGAGGCTTGGGTGGACGAAGATTCTGCGGAGCCTGGCTGAGCCGAGTCGTCGCGCTCAGGTACAGGGAAGCCTGAGTTGGTTGCCGTCACGAGTGCCAACCTATCGGCCCCACTGCTTGCGCGGCAGGGGCCACATCGACATCGGCTGCGTCAACAGGCGTCGATCTGGGTACACAAGCGGCCGCGAGTTCTTCCAACCGTTAGAGCGGAATCCCCATGACATCCAAAGTTCGCCGGTAGGTTAATCCAGTGCGCGCTATCCGTCGTTTCATCGTGCGCCCCGTTCTGCCTGAGGTTCTGAAGCCTCTGGGGGATCTGGCCCGCAATCTTCGCTGGTGCTGGCATACGGAGACGCAAGATTTGTTCCGATCGGTCGACCCGCAGCTGTGGGATCGTACCGCTGGTGACCCGGTCAGGATGCTCGCCGACGTATCCGTTGAGCGTCTCCAGGCGCTGGCCACCGACAAGCGTTTCCTCAAGAACCTGCGACTGATCCAGGCCGATCTCGCCGATTATTTGACCGGTGATCTGTGGTACCAGGGTTACGCGGCCGAGAACCCTGCAGCGCCGGTGTGCATTGGTTACTTCTCACCCGAATTCGGCATCACCGAGGTGCTCCCGCAGTACTCAGGCGGCCTGGGCATCCTCGCCGGTGATCACTTGAAGGCGGCAAGTGACCTCGGCGTCCCGATCATTGGAGTCGGCTTGCTCTATCGGCAGGGGTATTTCCGGCAGTCACTGAATGCCGCAGGCTGGCAGCAGGAGCGCTATCCACTGCTGGACCCGAACGCGTTGCCGTTGACCATGCTGCACGATGAAAACGGCCCGGTCCGAATCGAGGTCCAACTCGCCGCCGGTCGCACTCTCTTCGCCCAGGTGTGGGTAGCGCAAGTTGGCCGGGTGCCGTTACTGATGTTGGATTCCGACGTCGAGCAGAACGCCGGCTACGAGCGGGAGGTGACCGACCGGCTGTACGGCGGGGGCACCGACCATCGACTTGAGCAAGAGGTGCTGCTCGGCATGGGTGGCGTACGCGCCATCCGTGCTTATTGCCAGATCACCGGCACCCCGCCGCCGACGGTGTTCCACACCAACGAGGGGCACGCCGGGTTCCTGGGGTTGGAGCGGATTCGCGAATACATGCAAAACGGCGATGATTTCGATACGGCACTGGAACGCAGCCGCGCCGGCACCATCTTCACCACACACACGCCGGTTCCGGCGGGCATCGACCGGTTCCCCCGCGAGCTGATCGTTCATCAGTTCGCAGGCTTTCAGGATCTGCCGTTGGACCGGGTTCTTGCACTCGGCGCCGAGGACTATGCGGGCGGCGACCCGAGCAAGTTCAACATGGCCGTGATGTGCTTTCGGCTGGCGCAACGGGCAAACGGGGTATCTCAGCTCCACGGGGCTGTGTCGCGGGAGATGTTCCAAGGCCTGTGGCCCTCATTCGACACCAGCGAGGTGCCGGTCACTTCCGTCACGAACGGCGTGCACCATCTCACCTGGGTCCATCACGAACTGCTCGACCTGCTCGAGGCGCCAACCGGCAGCCCGTCAGAGAGCGACGGCTATGACTGGAACGCACTGGCAGAAGTCGACAGCAAAACGATCTGGGCGCTCAAGCGGAAGATGCGCGAGGATCTGATCGCCATGACGCGTGCGCGGCTAGCGGCCAGCAGCGCCAATCGTGGCATGTCGATGGAGTGGGTCGCCAAGACGCTCAATCCCGACGTGATCACGTTAGGCTTCGCCCGGCGCGTGCCGTCGTACAAGCGATTGACCCTGATGCTGCGCGATCCCGCTCGGCTGAAGGCGTTGCTGACCGACGCGGAGCGGCCGATCCAGATCGTCATCGCAGGCAAAGCCCATCCTGCCGACGAGGGTGGCAAAGCACTCATCCAGCAGATGGCGCAGTTCGCCGACGATCCAGCGGTACGCGAGCGCATTGTGTTCCTGCCCGACTACGACATGGCGATGGCCAAGCGGCTTTACCCGGGTTGTGACGTGTGGATGAACAACCCGCTGCGGCCGTACGAGGCCTGCGGCACATCGGGGATGAAGGCGGCCCTGAATGGCGCAGCGAATCTGTCGATCCGCGACGGGTGGTGGGACGAGTGGTTCGATCCGGCGTACGGCTGGGAGATCCCCTCGGCCGAAGGTGTGGATGGCGCCGATCGTCGTGATGATCTTGAGGCAAAGTCGCTCTACGACATCATCGAGAACGAGATCGTGCCGCGTTTCTATGATCTTGACGTATACGGGCTGCCGGAGCGCTGGATTCAGATGATTCGGGACACCATCGCTGGGTTGGCACCGAAGGTCATCGCGTCACGAATGGTTCGCGAGTACGTGACGAACCTCTACACCCAGGCATCGGCTTCCACCCTCGAGCTCGAATCCTGGTCGGGTGGAGCAGAGTCGCTCGCCAGCTGGAAGCGCAGGATTCGCGACAGGTGGTCAACGGTGGCCGTAGAGCACGTTGAGTCGCTCGGCGGCGAACAGGTTGAAGTGGGCACGAAAATTTATGTCAGTGCACTGGTCCGGCTCGGTGAGCTGACGCCTGACGACGTTCAGGTGCAACTGGTCACCGGTCGAGTGAGCGGCGACGACACGCTGTACGAGCCGCGGGTGAGTCCATTCCCCGCCGGAGTTGATGTCGACGGCGGGCTCCGCCGCTACGAGGGATTGGTCGAGGCCAAGCGGGCCGGAGCGATCGGATACACCGTGCGCGTGGTTCCGTATCACCCGCTGCTGGCAAGCCAGGCGGAGATGGGTCTGGCGACCCTGCCTGCGAGCATGCCAACACCCCCCTCGGCGCGCTACGTGCCCTAATGTTTGGAGCTGTTTGCGCAATCGCGCTCTGTTTTGATTGCTCGCTCCGCACGCTGCGCTGATCGGTTCGGGGCCTGCTAGTCGACCTGGAGCACCACCACCGTGCGGCCTGGCAGCTGCAGAGCGGAGCCAGCCGCGATTTTCTCCGATGGCAGTTCGCCTTCCTGCCCGGTGTGTGCGATCACGGTGTAAGTGTCTGCCCAGGGTCCATCGGGCAGCTCCACCTGGATCGCGTCGGAACCGCCGTGAAACCAGATGAGAAATGCCTCGTCGGAGGTTCGGTACGGGTCGTCGTGGGCGAGGTACATGCCGAGCGTGCGCCGGGTTTCGTCCTGCCAGTCCTGCTCAGTCATCTCGGCATTCCGGCCGCCGAACCAGGCAATGTTCTTGCGCCCACATGGCTCGCCCTTTGGATCGAGCAGGAATTCACCTTGCCGGTGGCCGTCCCGCCGGAAGACCGGGCGCTCGTTACGCAACTGGAGCAGCTTGCGCGTGAGATCGGTCTGGTCACTCCAGGTGGACTGTGTGTCCCAGTGCACCCACGAGATGGGCGAATCCTGACAGTAGGCGTTGTTGTTGCCCTGCTGTGTGCGTCCCAGCTCGTCGCCCGCGGTGATCATCGGGACCCCGATTGCCAGGATCAAGGTCGCCATCAAGTTCTGCACCTGACGGTGCCGCAGCGCATTGACCCCCTCATTCTCGGTCTCGCCTTCGACGCCGCAGTTCCAGGAGCGATTGTCGTCAGACCCGTCGCGGTTGGACTCACCGTTAGCGCCATTGTGTTTGACGTTGTAGGTCACCAAATCACGCATCGTGAAACCGTCATGGGCGGTGACAAAGTTCACGCTCGCCGCAGCAGTCCTACCGTCCCGACTGAAAATATCGGGTGAGCCGATCAGCCGCTGCGCCAGCTCGCCCACACCGCGGGCGTTGCCACGCCAAAAGTCGCGGACATGGTTGCGAAAGTGGTCGTTCCACTCACTCCAGCCCGGGCCGAAGCCGCCCACCTGATAACCGTACGGGCCCATATCCCAGGGCTCGGCGATGATCTTGACCTGGCTCAGCACGGGGTCTTCGCTGATCGCCTGCTTGAACGGGTGATCTTGATCGACGTGATGCCGCTCATCCCGGATTAAGGTGGTTACCAGGTCAAAGCGGAAACCGTCGACCCCCATCTCGGTGACCCAGTAGCGCAACGAGTCGAGCACCATGCGGAGTACGCCTGGTTCGGAGGTGTCGACTGAGTTGCCGCAGCCGGTGACGTCATAATCGTTCCGGTGGTCGTCGGTTAGCCGGTAGTAACCGAGATGGTCTATTCCGCGGAACGCCAGGGTCGGACCTTCGTGACCACCCTCTCCGGTGTGGTTGTAGACGACATCGAGGATGACCTCAATCCCGGCGTAGTGCAGCGCCGACACCATCTCTTTGAACTCTCGCACCTGCTGGCCGAGCGTGCCGACCGAGCAGTACGCAGCATGGGGTGCGAAGTAGCCAAGACTGTTGTATCCCCAGTAATTGGAAAGGCCGCGCCCAACAAGGAAAGGTTCGGAGACGAAATGGTGCACGGGTAGCAGTTCGACTGCAGTGACGCCGAGGTCTAGCAGGTGCTGCACCACCCCCGAGTACGCCAAACCCTGATACGTGCCTCTGAGATGTTCGGGAACCAGTGGATGTTGCCGCGTGTAGCCGTTGACATGCAGTTCGTAGATCACGGTCTCTGACATCGGCCGACGCCGATCTATGGGCCGTGGCGGGGGCGAGTTGGGCACCACCACACTGAGCGGCACCGCAGCGAAGGAGTCAGTGGTATCAGGGACGAAGTGTGACTCGGGCGTGTGATCCAGAATTGGCCCCAAGTAATCCACGCCTCCGGTGATCGCCCGGGCATACGGGTCGAGGAGCAGCTTGGCCGGATTGAAACGAGTGCCGGTAGCGGGGTCCCAGGGTCCGTGGACGCGGAAACCGTACCGCTGCTCAGGGCCTATGGCGTGGACGAAGACGGCCCAAACTCCGTCGTCATCCCGTGTCATGTCGTGGTTGGTCTGGTTGCGGTCTTCGTCGACAAGAGCCAGCTCGACCCGTATCGCACGAGGGGCCCAGAGTCCGAATGAGGTTCCACCGTCGCGCATGTGTGCACCAAGGACTGAAGTGTCCTGGGGCACTGGCAATGCAGTGGCTGTCATCTGTACGAGCCTTCGCAAGGGCTGGATCGTGCTCTGGACCGGTCAGGATGATGACCCCCCGCCCCTGTGAGCGCGAGGATGGCCTCATTCTGCCCCAGTCGGCCAACATGCGCCGACCATCCGGGCGTCAATCGAGCACAAGCAACCGGTTTCGTTTAGCAACCGCAACATGAATTGGGCCGGGATGTCAACCATTCGGGCACGATCGCACCTTGGTTCGACTACGAGTTGTCAGCGACTGAGGCGGTTATCGCCCGCTGAGACGGTGACAAGTCGGCATAGGACTCAGACGATGGCGCGGACTTTGTTGTTGCGTGGCTCGTGGGTGAGCTCGACCTTCCCGAGTACCTCAAGCAGCGGCGGCACGTACATCCCGAAACGACCGCGATAGCCCTTGCGTAGGCCGTACCAGCCGCCGGCGGGGTTCTCCTCCGAGCGACCCCACGCCTCGACGGTGCCTTCTTTGGCGGGCTTTTGCTCGTCTGCGGCGCCGAGATCGACCCAGTCGCCTTGCTCGACGAGCCACGCATAAAGGTCGTTGATCCATCTGAGCTGGTATCTCAGTTGAGTCGATCCAACCTGGCCGAACAGCGTTGGTGGGTCGGTGGTCTCGTCCGCCCACATGGTGTACGTCGAGGTCCTCGGGGCGGTGCTGAGC
>JBKOZG010000210.1:0-5317 GCA_046725775.1 Actinomycetota bacterium
TGAGCCGTGTGAACGGGCGGTCTCCGGTGCGGATGGGGCGCATCGAAGGCTCGTACTTCGCGCGCCACGCATCGGCGAAGGCGGCCGCGTCCAGCGGCACGTGGTGAATGTCGGCGGTCTGCTGGACGGAGGCGGTGACGCCGGAGCGCCAGTCGACCACGGTGCCGAAGGTGTCGAACAGCACAGCCTGCACGCGGGCGATCCTGGTGACGGCACGCTGCGGTCCGTACGGCGTCATCGGGGTCCTTCCGCTTGGCGGGTTAGCAGATGCGAGAACTCCGGTACCAGACTTCCAGCTGACGGTAGCAGGCGGCGCCGTTGGCCGGCATGCATCACGACGAAGGCGAGGAACAGGTCTACGAAAGCGGCCGGCTGCTCCTCAGCGACCCAGTGGCCCGGCGATCACTCGATGGGCGGCGACCCACGTATGGATGAAGGAAGAGCCCCAATTGGATCCTGACCCAAACCTCTCATGGGGAGATGGCTGACATTGGTGGGTTGGATACCGTCGCCACCAGCGACCCCGAGATGTGCTAGTCGCTAGCCCGAGGGCAACTCAGACGCAGGTGCAGGCGTATCAGCGGGCCAGCCGGCCGAAACTGGCGAAGCTGGCGGGCAACGGTGCCCTGCGGCAGCGGGTGGAGCAGGATCTGGGCAAGAAGTACTCCCCAGAACAGATCGCGGGCCGGCTACGCGCCGACTTCCCTGACCAGCCGGAGATGTGGGTGTCCACCGAGACGATCTACCAGTCGCTGTATGTGCAGTCCCGGGCGCGCTGCGGCGGGAGCTGACCGTGCATCTGCGCACCGGGCGGGCGTTGCGGTCACCCAGCCGCAAGCCAGGGCAGCGCAAGAACCGCATCCCGAACTTGATCAACATCTCCGAGCGACCGGCCGAGGCCGATGATCGGGCCGTGCCCGGTCACTGGGAATCTCAATGCTGTTGTCAAGCGGCAGCAAGGGCTGGTTCTTGGTAGTGGGCACGGTCGCGAAGGAGGGCCCAGGTCACGTTGAGGCGACGCCTGGCGAGGGCGATCAGCGCTTGTTTGTGGGTCTTGCCTTCGCGACGTTTGCGGTCGTAGAAAGCGCGGGAGGCCGGGCTGTTCTTGAGGCTGGAGAGTGCGGCGAGGTAACAGGTGCGTAAGAGTCGTCGGTTGAACCGGCGTGGCCGGTGCAAGTTGCCGGTGATGCGGCCTGAGTCGTAGGGCACCGGCGCCAGCCCGGCGACCGCGGCGAGTCTGTCCACGGTGTCGAACCCGTTCAGGTTTCCGCCGATGTTGGCGAGGAATGTGGCAGCCAGCACGGGACCGAACCCGGGCACGCTCAACAAGATCTCGGCCGCCTCGTGCTGCTGGAACCGGTCGGTGAGCTGGGCGTCGAGCTCGACGAGATCACGGTCGATCGCGGTGATCTCGGCGACGAGTCGAATCACCAACGTGGAGCCGATCGGCTCGGCCGGTAGGGTCGTGAACTGCTGGTGGGCGGCGTCGACAGCCGCCGCGGCGACAGCGGCGCTGTTGCGACAACCACGTTTGCGTAGCCAAGCCGCCAGCCGGATGGCGCCCATGCGTCGCAACCGGTCCGGTGTCTGATACTCCGACAGCAAGGTCAAGGCAGCTTTGTTCCTGGAGTAGTCGAAGGCCCGTTCCAGAGCAGGAAAGTACTCCAGCAGGGTGGCGCGAAGCCGGTTGATCGCGCGGACCCGGTCGCAGATCAGGTCGGTGCGACGCGCGGTGAGCATTCGCAGGTCGACGCTGATCTGGTCCGCCACGCGAACCGGCTGCAGGTCGGTCCGCATTCTCGCCTGGTCGGCGATGATCCGGGCGTCCTTGGCGTCGGTCTTCCCGGATCCTTGATAGGTAGCTGCGGCATGATGCACCACCCGGCCCGGGATGTAGAGCAACCGCTGCGAATGGGCGGCCAACAAGGTGATGAATAACGCTGCGCCTCCCGCGTTCAGGTCGGTTGCCCAACACACCTGGTCACCGTCGGCAAGATCAACCACGGCACCGATCAGCTCGAGGAGCTCGGCCTCGTCGTTGTTGACCCGACGAGACAGCAGCACCATCCCCACCTTGTTGATCACCACGCAGTGGTGTGTCCGCTTACCCGAGTCCACTGCCGCCCACACTGCCGGCATCCATCGTCCTTTCGAGTCCTGGTCTGGTCACTGGCCATAACCCTGTCGATAGCTACGCCGGCACGTCCTTACCCAACGATCGGTGTCGCAAGTCTCAATCAGCGGTCGAGCTACCGGGCGGGCGGCGAGCGGCCATTCCCAGTGAGCCGTCCAAACAGCGGGGAGACCTGAGCCATACCCGCCGCCCGAGGGATGGTCAGCAACCTACGACACGCCAGGCTGACGACCCCCTCAACAACGTAAGGAGGGCGACTTGATCATCGGGACGCGGAACCTCAGCGCGATCGGCACCCTGGTGGAGCGGACCACCGGCTACACGTTGCTGCTGCACCTCCCCGAGGGTTACCGTCCCGAGCAGGTCCGCGACGCCCTCGCGGCGAAGATCCAAACCCTGCCCGAGACGCTGCGCGGGTCGTTGACCTGGGACCAGGGACCGGAGATGCGCGACTGGCAACAGGTGGCGGTCGCAGCCGACATCGACATTTTCTTCTGCGACCCGCACGCGCCCTGGCAGCGCGGCATTAACGAAAACACTGTGAGTCTTGTGGTGGCCCGGCTGGCTCGGCCGCCTGCCTCCAACCTCGACCGACCCCGACCCTCGCTCGACGACCGAGCGGCCCATCGTGCCGCCCAACGTGACGTCGCGGTCGAAACAATTGCGCGCTACAACCCTCAGGCCGTGGTATGCGTCGGCATACCGTGTGGGCACACACGGCCGCAGTGGATCCTCCCGTACGGCGGCGAGGTCACCGTGGACGGGGCGAGGCACGCGGTGTGGGCCGACTACCGCTGAGCCAGCTCCTCGTTCTCCGCATTCAACTTGCGCCGCAAGGCGTCGTCCGCGGCACGGACTGTCTGGCCGTAAGCGGACCCTTCACTAAGCGCCTCATCTGAAGCGGGGGAAGGTTTCGCTCGATGGCAGGGGCTACTCCCTCACGTCGAGCCGGGAACAACGCAGCCGCCGATCCCGCGACGACAAACAGGAGCACAACATTCGTGCTGTGCCAGATTGCGATAAGCCGACGGCGTTCGGTCTCGGTGAGCTGTGCAGGCGAAGCAAGCAGAGGGACGTTAACGGTGCTGATCAGGTAGACGCTCAGCACGCCGGGCTCAAGCGCTCGATGGGTGGCCGTCGAGTGATCATGTCCTGCTGAGCCATGGTGCTGCCGGCTGTCGTCAGGCACGATCGGTGGATGACCATCATCAAGATCAACGCCATCAGAGTTCCCCGCGAGTCCGGTGACGAACTGGCCCACCGATTCGCCGCACGCGCCGGAGCCGTTGACGATGCGGAAGGATTCCAGGGTTACGAACTGCTGAAGCCAACCGACGACCGGGATCAGTGGTTGGTGATCACCCGGTGGCGCGACGAAGAGTCCTTCCAAGCCTGGCTGGGATCGGAGTCGTTCACCTAGGGTTACCGCTCCGCCGCGGAACGTCAAGGTGGTAGCGCCCCGAAGCCGGTCGCGAGTCATAGCGAGGTCTGGTCCTACGTCGTGTCCGGTGGATCTGACTTCCTTCTGGATCGGCTGCCCCGCTGATGGACCGGACCTGGCCGAACTCCACAACGTCAGCGACGCGGGGGTCACGCTGCACGTAGGGTGCACGAAAGCTGACGGTCCATCGAGACGTTGCCTTCAATCCTCAAAGGGGACTTGAGTGACTGCTCACAGCTGCTGAGACAACGCCTCGATGATCATCGATGCAGGTCGTGCTTCGGCCTGGCGATAGCCTGTGCCGGCCCAGAGATGCAGCCGGTCCGCGTCACCAGCTGCTGCCGCGCGGCGGCGGAGTTCTCGGGTGAGGTGATGCACGGCCGGGTAGCCGATGATGGCAGCAGACGCGTGACGTTCGACGAAGCCGTTGCGCAGAGCCCGGGCTGGGCGGCCGGTGAATGCGCACGTCATGATCGTGCCCCCGCCTCGGCGGGCGGCAAGCGCGTCACGGTAGGTCTGTGCCGTGCCCGCTTCTTCGGCGCGGAGCAATAGGGTGCCGACAGCGACCGCCTCGGCTCCGGCCGCCATGAGCGCTGCAGCCGAGTGGGGACCATCGATGCCCCCTGCGGCAATCAGAGGCAGCCGGGTGGCCGTGTGGACGTCGGTGATGAGTTGTTCGGTTAGGCGATCCACGATCGGTCGTTGCGGATCCCATGTCGCGCTGTGACCGCCGGCGCTGGATCCCTGCACCACGAGCCCGTCGACTCCAGCGGCCTCGGCGGCGAGCGCCTCATCAACCGTGGTCACTGACGCCAGCACGATTGACCCGACCTTCCTGAGCCGTGCGATGTCGCCGGCTGGAGGAAGTGCGAAGGTGAACGACACGACCGGGACCGGGTTGTCCAGCAGAAGAGCAAGCTTGTCCTGCCAATGATCATCGTCGGTCTGGGGTGTGGGGTTGAGCTGGAGCTGGTAGACCTCCGCCTCGGGCCTGAGCCGCTGGGCGTACGCGGCGAACGCTTGTCGATCAGGCTCGAAGCTTCCCGGGGCGAACAGGTTGACACCGAACGGTGCACCCCACTGCCGAGCTGCAGCGATCTCAGCGGCCAGCGCGTCTGGCCTCTTGTGTCCGCCGGCGAGGAATGCGAACCCACCCGCTGACGACACCGCGGCTCCTAACGCGACCGAACTCGGACCGCCAGCCATCGGCGCAGCCACGACCGGCAGCCGACTTTCCAAGAGGTGAGTGATGCTCATGCGCTCAGTCAACCCCTTACTCAGTAGGCCGGGCCGTCTCGCATCCCGACCGCTGGTCGGCACAGCCATCGGTTCTCCCGACGAGCCCATCCCGAACCGGCACGGTGCGGGAGGTGCGTTGTAAGCCGAAGGCATCCGAGACACAAGCCGTGCTGTAGGAGGACCGCCGACCGGTACGGGTGCCGTAAGGGGGGATCCCGCCGCCGGTGTGCGGTCAGCTCTTCTTCAACTCCTCGGCGAGCATCACGAGGATGTCGCTGGGGCCGCGGACATAGGTGAGCTTGTACACGTCCTCGTAGGTCGCCACGCCGCGCAGGGGGTGGCAGCCGTGCCTCGCGGCGATTGCGAGGGCCTCGTCGATGTCGTCGACCGAGAAAGCCACCCGGTGCATGCCGATCTCGTTAGGCCGGGTGGGCTCCGTCTCGATCGCGTCGGGGTGGATGTACTCGAAGAGCTCGAGGCGACCGTTGCCGTCTGGCGTCTGG
>JBKOZG010000105.1:0-2609 GCA_046725775.1 Actinomycetota bacterium
CGCGGCGATGCAACGCCTCCCGGCGCTCCACGACGGCGGTCACACGGCGAGGCTAGCCGCTAGCCGTTGTCACCGCATCCGAACTGCCGCCGCGCGGCAGTTGAACTTCCCGCCGTCCATCGCCCAAGTTCGCGATAGTCAGCCGTATTGCCCCAAGGCCACACCGGCGACATGGGCAGGTTCCAGGATTGGCGCGACGCCTCAACTGGCCAGGTATAGCCGGAGTCGCGCTCGACTGGTCCCTATGCAGACTCTTTATGCGCCAACAACGCCTGAAATCCACCTATCAGGTCGGTCGCCCGGCTCAGACCAAGATCACGCATGTGTGGCCGCAGCGAGGCTTGAGCTGTAACCCTCGTTGCACACCAGGATGAAGCGAATATCGGCGCGTGACGCAACCGGTAGACGGTCAGCCGAAGTCGGATCGAGGCGCCACTCCAAGACGTTGCGGTCGATGTTCGGGCTCTTCTTCGGCGGAATCACCGGGCCGCGACACGCGGCAGCAGCAGCAGCGGCCGCAATCGAGCTGGCCGAACGAGCGGCACGAGGCAGCATCACGTCGGCGGTCGCCATCCCAATAGGAACCGCCGTCCATACCGGCGAGGCATTCGTTGGCGCGACCGGGCTCGGCACCACCGTCGACGACTTCACCGCACTCGGTGATGCCGTCAACATCACCGCCCGACTTGCATCGGCTGCGGCTGCAGGCGAGGTGATCGTCAGCGTGGCAACCGCCGAGGCGGCAGGCATCACAACCGATCAACTCGAGCGACGCACTGTGGCGATCCGAGGGCGCATTGAGCCAATCGAGGTGATCGTTCTGGCCGGGCCAGACAAAAATGTGTTACCGGATGAGCACCATGCCTGACGGCACCCGGAACAATGTCGCGAACGAGGCATCCAGTGATGGCCAGCAAGCTGGTTACTGAGCGTGGTTTCCGCAGTGCGCTGGTTTTGGTCTTCGGCGACCAACTCGCACCATCATGTGCGCGAAGGGCCGCTCCGGGTTCGACTGGTTTAGGCCGCATCTTGTCGATGGTCTGGTGGATCGTGGATCGCCCGCCGCCGAAAAGGTCGGCGGGCGCAGTTCGTGGCGATCCGAAGAGCCCCGGCAAACAAGACCTCGGTCATATCGGGTCGAGAAGCGCCTCGTCTACGTAACACCACACCCAATCCATACCCCGCTCCTTGTAGGGCCGGGTCAAGGGATGGCCAGTTTGGCGGAAATGCTCTCGGGCGTGCTTGTTCTTTGACTTGTCGCAACAGCCGACGTAACCACACAGCAGGCACATTCGAAGCGCCGGCCACGAGTCTCCAAGCGCCACGCATTTCCCACACACCTCGGATGCGGGACCGATGTCTGATCGAGCCAGGTACACATGGGAACACGGTTTGGAGCGGAACTGCCCGGTCCACATCCGCCGCAAGAATACGTTGATGATCTTCGTGGGAATTTCTCCCTTCAGGGAATCTGAGTCAGGCAACGTTTCTTCCTGTCCACTGATCGTCGCACGAGTGCCCACTTGAGGGTCCGGCTTCGGGTCGGGACATGCATGTGGCAAAAGCGCTCGATCATTCGCCGGCAGCCGCCACCTCAGGGCAGCAAGCCGCGCTGAACGGCGTACGCGGCTGCTGCCGTCCGTGAGTTGACGCCGATCTTGGCGAAGATGTTGCTGACGTGGTGGTGAACCGTGCGTTCACTGACGTACAGCTTCGTGGCTATGGCGTGGTTGGTCATGTCTGCGGCGACCAGCTGCAGTACCTCGATCTCGCGTTCGCTCAGCCCGCCGGGCGGCGGGTCAGCGGACTCCAGGAGGGACTCGACGTCACGGAGCGGGGATGGCGCCCAGCTCAGCGAATAGCTCCCGCGCCGACTCGAGTTCCAATTGCGCGCCTTCTTCGTCGCCGAGTGCTGGACAGGCTCGGGCGATGAGCATGCCGGTACGGAGCCTGGTCGGCACCCAGTCCGTCGGCTGTAGGGCCAGCACTACTACGACGTGCTCGACGCCACTCCTTGCTCATGATCAGTAGCAGGCTTGCGGACTGTCGACGAGCCGGCAGTCCTGCTCGTACAGGCCCTTCTCTCGTCTGCCGATCGCTGTGCGGCGCACCAGGTTCGTGCGGGTCAGTCGCTAGGTGATTATCGCGGCGGTCAGCTCGCCATCTCGCTGCCGCTGTTCGACGGGACGAATGTCGATCAAGACCGCCCCGGCTGCCAGCTCATCATCAAGACACCCAGGTTCCACGCGATCCAGTACCGCCCGCGCCCGGGCAAGCAGCTGATACACCATGCCTATCTCCTCAACTACTGTCGACGGCGAAAGACCGCCCAGGTGAAGGGCTGAATCCGACCGCTTGGAGTGGTGTGGGACTCCCGATCCTCCTCGATCAGCTGCCACCCAACACCGAGCGCGGCTGCGAGATCGGCGGCATCGTAACGGGTGACCGGGAGGCCGGAGCACTGCAAAGGGCCGTCCGGCGCGAAGGTTGCAAAGATCGCGAACCCGCGCTCCGGATCGGTCGCCCGTTCCAAAGTCTGCAGATACGCCTCACGATCTTGTGCGCTGATCATGAAATGGAACAGCGCTCGGTCGTGCCACAGGACATAA
>JBKOZG010000247.1:0-11777 GCA_046725775.1 Actinomycetota bacterium
GACGTTTCGCGTGAGGCTGTGGCCAAGCTAGCGGCCGCTCTGAGCGAAGTAAGGGTGCACTAATGGCGGTCAAAAAGGCGGTCAAAGTCTATAGTGAGGCTATTTCAAGATCACGCCGCGGCCGTTTTGATGGGTCTGACTAGGGCTAATACCGGTGGGAGCAAGCAGACTCGAACTGCTGACCCCTTGCTTGTAAGGCAAGTGCTCTAACCAACTGAGCTATGCTCCCGGATCGCTGCGACTGCTGTCCCGCTTGTCAGGTGGACTTCTTGCCTCAGACGATGAGGCGCGCATCAGAATCCGCTCTCTGCGGTGTGTGCACGGTGTGCACAATCAGGGCAGCGGCACGTCAACGGCCTTCTGGGCGATGGTACAGATATGGTGGCCGTACGTCTCTGGTGACCGCAATCGACGCGTGCCGATGCCGATCGGGGAGCCGGTGGGAGTGCCTCCTGCCCGAAGGTATTCAGACGCAGATCGGCAGAGTCGCTAGGGTTGAAGCGTTCAACTGCCGATCGAGAGTAGCTGACTTCAATTAGCAGTTCTCAGCTCTCAGAGAACGGAAGCCTGCGATGAACAATGTGAATGAGTTGCACGAGGCGATGGCCAGGGTAGTCGTCGCCGACCGTCAACTAGCTGGCGTGCTGAACGAAATCACTGGAATCACTCGCCGTGCGATGCCCAGCATCGAGGCAGCCTCTGTCACGTTGATCCGGGGGGAAACAGCAGTTCACGGCTGCATACGACGGGCAGATGGCTCCGGACGCCGACAAGCTGCAGTACGAGCGCGGGTACGGACCCTGTGTTGATGCCGGCAGGGCCGGCCAGGTGCCCCTCATCGACGATATGCGAAGCGAACAGCGCTGGCCGGACTATGCCCAGCACGCCGTCGCTCAAGGTGTGCTCAGCGCGCTCTCGGTGCCGCGACCGTTCCAAGGCGCAACCATCGGCGCGCTCAATACCTACCCCGGACGCCCCCAGATTATGGACGACGAGGATCTTGAGTTGGCCGAGGAGGTTGCGGGCTGGGTCGCGATCGGCAATGCGGAAGCAGCAGCCAGGACCAGCGAGGATCACTCATCTGCGCATCGCGATGATGTCTCGCGCCTTGATCGAACAGGCAAAAGGCATAGTGATGGAGCGGCACAAGGTCACCGCGGCCGAGGCATCCACCATCCTCACCCGCGCGTCCCAACGAACAAACACGAAGCTGCAGGACGTGGCGGCAGAACTCGTCCGGACCGGCGTACTGCGAGTTCCGGTTGACGCGCAGAGTTACCGACCATCCGGGCGGAAAGTAAGCCTATGACGCTGCAGTCGCTGCTGCGTGCGCGCAGCTGATAAGGCTAGTGTGTCGGTGCCGACTCGACCAACTGTCTCTAACCGGCCAGTGGAGTATGCATGCTGAACAAGAACCTGGCCACGGCCCTCGGGGCCTTGACAGGCCTGGTCGGTCTTGTCGGCATGATTCGACTCGCATCTGGCGCCTTCAGCCATGGGATGTCGGCCTTCGCTTGGGTGGTCATCCTCTCGGCCATGCTGCCCTGGATCGGGTACGCCGGCTGGCGAGGCCGTCACGGGCATCTCAGTAAGCGCGGCGCCCTCGCGGTGCTGCTGCTGGACGTTGTCGGTTGTGTGGTGGTGTGGCTGTTCGTCCTTGGCCCTGTGGTGGCGTTGGCCTGCTCACTTGCCGCATTCGCGGTTATCTGGGTAAGCGATTGGCCACCTCGCCGCCACACCAGCGAAGAGCGGTTCGTTCGTATCGAGGAGCTGCGCACTGAGGACACCGACCAGAGCGCGGGGCCGGCGTAGACCAGCCTGCAGTCGACCAGCGCCGCACGCGCGGGTCAGCCGCGAGAGGGCTGCGGCCTGAGATCACCGAGGAGCAGTCTCATTGCCACACGGTCGGGGCTTCGCTGGTCGTTGACCAGCACGACTGCGGCATAGCCGTGGTCGGGCAGGAATCCTGCGAAGCTGCGGAACCCTCCGGTGCCGCCGTTGTGCCAGAACATCGGGCCGGCCCGGCTCAAGCTGCGCATCCAGCCCAGGCCCACGGTCATCCGGGCAGCCGGCTCGAGTAGTACGTGGGTCAGCCGAATTGCCTCGGCAAGAGAGGTCTTGTCGGGTTGCAGCTGAGCCCGCAGATACCGCAGTAGATCGCGCGCCGTGGACCGCAGTGCGCCCGCGCCAGCCAGCCCGTCAAAGTGCCAGTTGGGTGCCGGGCGGCGGCGGAACGCGTGTCCTTCGGCCCCGGTCTCGCCCTGGGCCGTGGTGGCCGTAAGACCGAGTGGGTGGAGCACAATGTCCTCGATCATCTCGTGGTAGGTCGCCTTGCCGTATACCCGGGTCAGAGCGACGCCGAGCACGGCCGCGCCGAAGTTGGAGTAGCGGATGCGACCCTTACCAGGCGTGCGGCGCAGCCTTGTCCGGCTCAGCTGCTCCAGCAGGACCGGCGGACTGATCGGAGCGTACGGATCCTCGCCGCGCACGCCGGCGGCCCAGATTGCGCGCAGACCGAAGCGTTGTGGCGAGCGCGGCAGCCCTGAGGCATGCCGCGCCAGGTGTTCCACGGTGATCTCGACGCCCTCCCGGGAGGGGACTGCAGTGCCTGCCGGCAGGACGTCGCGAACAGGCGTGTCGAGCGACAGCCGCCCGGTGACCACGGCCTGGGCGAGTACCAGTGCTGTGAACGTCTTCGTGATCGAGCCGATCTCGAACGTGGTGTCGGCGTCGGGAGCCGAGCCATTGGCCGCTCGCAGACTGCCGGTACCGGAGATGAGAGGATGCACGTCTGCCACGTCGAGGATGCCCGCCACCGCCCCGACGTGGCGCCGGGCCAGGACGTCGACCGCCCGGTGGAGAAGTTGGCTGTGCGCAGCCTGCGGACCGGCTGTCACGACCGCCCGTACTTTCTGTGCACTGCCTGCTTGGACACGCCCAGTACTGCGGCGATCTCGGACCAGGACCAGCCAGCGACCCGGGCGCGGCGTACCACCGCAGCCTCCAGCCGCCCCGCCGCGCGTCGCAGCTCGGCGGCCGCGCTCAGTGCCGCCCGAGGATCTTCATCACCCGTTGCGAGGGCGAGTTTGGCCACCTGCTGCAGCTCCACATCCACTCCTCTAATATCCCGTCAATCTTGGTTGACGACATTAGACTCACGATCGGCCACCGTCAACGAAGCTTGACGGCCGGACCAGGACGATCTAGGTCAACAAGGCGTCCAAGTAGAGTGGCTCATTGTGGCCGGACCCGACTTCCCCGTCGCACTCGCTGACCTTGATAGGGCTTTGAGCTCGATTGAGGCTGTCGTGGACCCTGATCGCAAGCGCGCTGAGATCTCCGCCCTGGAGCAGCAAGTAACCGCGCCCGATCTGTGGGACAACCCAGACAATGCGCAGCGGGTGACATCGCGGCTGTCGGCGTTACAGGCCGAAGTCGACCGGTTGGCTGGGCTGCGATCTCAGCTGGAAGATATCGGCATACTCGTCGAGCTCGGCGAGGAGGAAGGTGATCAGGCCAGCCTTGCCGAGGCAGCGGACGCGCTCAGCTCGCTGCAGAAGGCGGTAGAGGCACTCGAGGTGCGCACGCTGCTGTCCGGCGAGTACGACGAGCGCGAGGCGCTCGTCACCATCCGCTCTGAGGCTGGCGGCGTCGACGCAGCGGACTTCGCCGCCATGCTGCTGCGCATGTATCTGCGGTGGGCGGAGCGTCATCGCTTCCAAACCGAGGTCTACGACACCTCCTACGCCGAAGAGGCGGGCATCAAATCCGCCACCTTCCAGGTAAAGGCGCCTTACGCATACGGAACGCTCTCCCCAGAGCAAGGCACGCACCGGCTTGTGCGGATTTCGCCGTTTGACAACCAGGGGCGCCGCCAGACCTCATTCGCCGGTGTTGAGGTGCTCCCGGTGACCGAGGCGGCTGATCACATTGACATCCCCGAGAGCGATCTGCGCATAGATGTGTTTCGCTCCTCAGGGCCAGGCGGGCAAAGCGTCAACACCACCGACTCAGCGGTACGCATCACCCACATACCGACCGGCATCGTGGTCTCCTGCCAGAACGAAAAATCCCAGCTCCAGAACAAGGCCGCGGCACTTCGCGTATTGCAGTCACGGCTGCTGGAGCGCGCACGACAGGACCGCGAAGCACAGCTCAATGCGCTCAAAGGTGATGGTGGTAACAGCTGGGGCTCGCAAATGCGCTCCTATGTACTGCACCCGTACCAAATGGTGAAGGACCTGCGCACTGAATACGAAGTCTCCTCGCCTGAGGCCGTATTCGATGGCGACATCGACGGCTTCATCGAGTCCGGCATCCGCTGGCGCAGGACTCGGTAGGCGGCGGCAAAGTGAATCGCAATGCCCGAACTGGTATCCGAATTACGGGCTCAGGCTGGTGAGCGGTGCCAATGACGTGAGCCTCACTTAGACTCGTCCTGGCCGTCTGGCGTCCCGCAGGGCGTCGGAGCCGTCTATCTCGGGGGAAGCAATACACCTTGATTCGTTTTGAGAATGTCACCAAGACCTACGACGGCCAGCGTCGCGCAGCACTCGAGAACATCAATGTCGACATCGACAAGGGGGAGTTCGTCTTCTTGGTTGGAGCCTCCGGCTCCGGCAAGTCAACTTTCCTGCGACTGATCTTGCGCGAACAGCGTGCAAGCAAAGGCCGGGTGTTCGTTGCCGGCCGGGAGCTCAACAAGCTGCACAGCTGGAAGATCCCGGCAATGCGTCGCCAGATCGGCACCGTCTTTCAGGATTTTCGGCTGCTGCCGAATAAGACCGTGACCGACAATGTCGCATTCGCGCTGCAGGTCATCGGGAAGCCAGCCTCGACGATCAATCGCGTCGTCCCGGAGGTGCTGGCGCTCGTTGGTCTTGGCGGGAAGGGCGACCGGCTGCCCGAGGAGCTCTCTGGTGGCGAGCAGCAACGCGTCGCAATCGCGCGCGCGTTCGTCAATCGGCCTATGATCCTGATCGCTGATGAGCCCACCGGAAACCTCGACCCCGCTACCAGTGTGGGCATCATGAAGCTGCTCGATCGGATCAACCGCTCTGACACAACGGTCCTGATGGCGACACACGACTCGACCATCGTGGACCAAATGCGCAAACGAGTCATCGAACTGGACGACGGGGAAGTCGTTCGAGACCAGAGCAGAGGCGTGTACGGCTACCAGTGAGTGTTGTGCAGTTGAACGACGTGCCTGAACGCGGTCGCCGCCCCGGGCGCTGTCTGGCGACCGCCGCCAGCCGAGCTATTGGGGATATCTGATGCGATTCCGCCACATCTTGTCCGAGACCCGCGCCGGGCTCCGACAAAACCTCACTATGACCCTGGCGGTCATCATGACCATGTGGGTATCGCTGTCCCTGTTCGGCGCCGGACTGCTGGCAAGCCAGCAGGTCGACCTGATGAAGGGCCGGTGGTACGACAAGATCGAGATTTCGATCTTCCTCTGCGCCAAGGACACCCGCGGCGACCAGTGTGACCCGGGTCAAGATGCCACCCAGGGCCAGAAGGACGAGATCCGCCTCACGCTGGAGGCCAATCCCGAGGTCGCGCCAGGTGGAATCTACTTCGAGACCAAGCAAGAGGCATACGCGGAGTTCCAGAGAGCGTACGAGGGCAGCCCGATCCAGGACTCACTAACTGTCGATCAGATGCAAGAGTCATTCCGCGTCAAGCTCAAGAATCCCGAGGAGTACCAAGGTGTGGTGAGCTCGGTGGTCGGACTCAAGGGTGTCCAGAAGGTGCAGGACCTGCACCAACTGCTTGATCCGTTCTTCCGAGCTCTGAACGTGCTGCAGTGGTCTACCGCCGCCGCGTCGGCACTTCTGCTACTCGCCTCGGCCCTGCAAATCGGCAACACGATCCGACTGGCCACCTTCGCCCGGCGTCGGGAGATTGGCATCATGCGCTTGGTAGGCGCGAGCAACTTCTACATCACAATGCCGTTCTTGCTTGGCGCGCTGATCTCGGCGCTGATCGGGGTGGGTCTGGCCTGCATCACCATGGCGGCAGGGGTCTATTTCTGGATCATCCGAGGCGCCCAAAACTCGATCCGGTTCATAGCCTGGATCGGTTGGGAGCAGACGCTTCTAGCCATGCTCGGTGTTGCGGTGGTCGGCGTGGTGCTTGCTGTGATCCCGACTCTTGTGACTACCAGGCGTTATCTCCGAGTCTGATCGTCAACAGCTCGCCGGTTCCCAAAAAACTGCCACCGGCCCCTTGCGCTGCTGGACTGTGCGGCGTGTCAGCCAAGCTGGCGTCAGATTCTGAGGGGACGCCCGGAGACGCCAGCGCAACCAGCGCCAGCAAGAGAAATTCGATCTCCACATCCTTCACATTCGTCACAAAAACATCACGAATCTACTCAAATTACTCAAGTATCACCTGAGACTTCATATCTGATCGATGACGAAATGCCAGTTTTGGCGTTTCGGTCGTTGCCAGCGGGCGTTGCTGTCCGAACCCTTGCTTAGGCACCCGCTTTCGATCGGTCGTCCCAAGACCGTCGATGGGAGGCGGGTCCTTACAACCAAACATTGGATTGCTCTGGGAGTCGATACCAACGCTCGCGGAGCACAAAGGATGGGAAAGCTGTGGATCCGGACCTTCCCTACGTCCGTCAGGACGTTCCGGACGACAGCGAAGCACCTCAGGTTGCTGGTCGCTTCGCCAGGCTGGCACGGGGTCGAGGACTCCCTGCCGCGCCTGCGTCCAAGGGCATAACTGCACAACTGTCAGCACTACTTGCTGCCGCTGCACCTACGCTGCGGGCAGTTGTAGCCGTCGCCATAGCGTCGACGCTCTCGGCGACCTTGCTTGCGACCCCAGCTTCCGCTGACGAACTCATATCGCAGCGCGCCAGCGTCAAGCAACAGATCGCCAAGACCAAAAGCGATCTCAATGAGTCCACCGAGGCCCTGAGTGCGGCGGTCGTCGCGGTCGACAAGGCACAAAACAAACTGGATGTAGCAAGCGCACGGCTCGAAGCGACGCGCCAGGAGCTCACGTCGGCCCAGACGAAAGACGCACAGATGGCGACGAAGTTGCAGCAGGCTCGGGCAGCCCTGGCCGCGGCGGTCGCCGCGGTGGTTGCCGGACAAGCACGACTTGATGCGCAGCAAGCCAAAGCCGGCCAGGCGGTTCGAGAACAGTACCAACAGCAGACCAATCTGCTGCCGATAGCACTGCTCGTCGATCCCAACTCGACCGAAGGCCTGCAGACGCGGCTCCAATGGTCGACAACCCTCTTCGACACCGCCCAGGCTGAGATCGATCGGCTGACCCTGTTGCAACGTCAGCTCAACGCCGCCCGGGCGCGGCAGAGCGAACTCGAGGCGACCGTCGCTGCGGCTCGCCGCGAGGCTGCTGCCAACTTGAAGATCAAGGAAGGGCTCGAGGCCCGCGCCGCGGCGGATGAAGCGACAGTCGCCTGGCTCTTGCGCCAGCGAAAAGCTAGTGAAGATGCTGCCGCTGCCGACGTGGCACAAGACAAGGCGCGGTATTCCGAATTGATCAAGGAACGGGCGTCGGTCGAGCGGCGCATCGCGGCGCGGATCGCAAAGGCAGCAGTGGAGCGGAGTGCCGCCGAGCGGGCGGCTGCTGCACGCAAGCTGGCGGCCGAACGGAAGGCCAACGCTAGGCGGTCGCAATCGACCACCAAGCACGCCAAGGGCTCCGGGTACGCTCGACGTTCCAGCAACCACTCCGCCACGTCGAGTGCCGACCATGGCTTTTCTTATCCGGTGCGGCCCCGCATCACTTCCCCGTTCGGTATGCGCTTTCACCCAGTGCTCCGCTACTGGAAGCTGCACGATGGCACCGACTTCGGCGCCGGGTGTGGCACCCCAATCCGGGCTCCCCGTGCAGGTCGGGTCGCCGAACGCTACTACAACGCGGGCTATGGCAAGCGGCTGATGATCGACCACGGA
Source organism: Actinomycetota bacterium (assembly GCA_046725775.1). Taxonomy (GTDB): domain Bacteria; phylum Actinomycetota; class Actinomycetes; order Propionibacteriales; family Propionibacteriaceae; genus Microlunatus. Next base: position 7,944 of record JBKOZG010000247.1, read on the forward strand.
TACATCGGCGGTCGGTACGTCACCACGGGCTACAACCACGCCAGTCGGTACATCGTTCGTGTTGGTCAGCGCGTCCGGAAGGGTCAGGTCCTCGGTTATGTCGGCTCCACAGGATTCTCCACCGGCTGCCATCTCCACCTGATGGTCTGGCTGAACGGTCGGCTGCGAAACCCGATGACCTGGTTCTGAAACCACCCCTGGTCCCACGGCGGTACGGAGGCGATCAAGGGGCAGGATGGGGCCATGGCGAAGGAGAAGGGCCGCAAGCTGATCGCCCAGAACCGTAAGGCCCGGTACGACTACCACATCCATGACACCTACGAGGCCGGGATAGTGCTCAGCGGCACCGAGGTGAAGTCGCTGCGCGAGGGGCGTGCCAACCTGACCGATGCCTACGCCACTGTGGACGACGGCGAGGTGTGGCTGCGGGCAGCACACATCCCCGAGTACAGTCACGCGACCTGGACCAATCACAACGCGCGTCGTACCCGCAAGCTGTTGTTGAACCGTCGCGAGATTGCCAAGATCCAGCGCGAGCTGGCCACCGCTGGCACCACTTTGGTGCCGTTATCGCTCTATTTCTCAGATGGGCACGCGAAGGTCGAGATTGCGCTCGCTACGGGCAAGCGTGAGTACGACAAGCGCCAGACCATTGCAGCCCGGGAGTCGAGGCGCGAGGCGGAACGGGCGATGGCTGCTCGCAATCGAGGACAATAAAGCAATGGTGCAATTCCGCGCGTCCGCTGCCGAGCGCCCTTGGCAGGTCCGGGGCCGATTCGCTCGGGGCGTAGTCGCGTTCATCCTCATGTCGCTCACGGCGGTGGCTTGGGCGCTGGTCGCCCCGACCGCCGCGTACGCAGCGGCCGATCAGATCGACTCCTTCACCATCGACTACAACGTCCAGCCCAGCGGCGTGGTCAAGGTGAAAGAAACGATCAGGTACCGGTTCGGTGACAATTCGGGCCGTCATGGCATCGAGCGTTTTCTCGTCACTCGCGAGCCGTACGACGAGACCCAGGATGCCGTCTACCAGATCACCAACATCAGCGTGACGAGCCCTGATGACGTAGCGACCCAGTTCAGCTCGCGCACCGACCAGGCGAAGGGCGGCCGCGAGGAACAGCTCAGGCTGCGCATCGGCGACCCGGATCGCACCATCTCCGCGCCAACCGCGACCTATGTCATCTCCTACGACCTGGCCGGCGCGATGCGCACCTCGGGCAGCTACGACGAGTTCTACTGGGATGCCACAGGGCTGGATTGGACGGCCTCCATCAAGCAGGTGGCGGTCTCGGTGACTGTTCCCGGCGGCGTTCAAGACACGACCTGCACCTTTGGCCCGGTGAACAGCACCGAGCAATGTGCGGCCAAGATCGTTGACGGGAAGGCCCAGTACTCCCAGAGCAACCTTGCCCCAGGAGAGGGCGTGACGATCAGCGCCAAGATCAAAGCCGGCTTGATCGCCGACAACAAGCCGCACCTCGAACCGGACGGCTCGAAGCTGTCCCCAAGCGAGAGGATTGGCGCGATTGCCCTTGGTGCAGTTGCTCTCCTCATCACCGTAGGATCGCCAATCGTCGGAGTGTTGTGGTGGCGCAAGAACGGGCGTGACCAGCGCTACGCGGGGCTCCCCCCAGGTACCGTCCCGCTTGCCGGCCAGGAAGCGCAGGTCGTGCCGAATGACCCAGATATCCCCATTCCTGTGGCGTTCTCTCCGCCCAGAATCCCGGTTGCGGAGGCGGGTCTGCTGATTGACGGCCAAGTCGATTCCCGGGAGACCGCGGCCACGATCATCGACCTCGCAGTGCGGGGCGCTCTGAAAGTGCAGAGCCTCGGGGAGGACGACTTCCAGGTGATTCTGGTGGACCCGAACAGAGCGGCAGCTCCGCACGAGATGGTACTGCTGACCAGCCTGTTCGGCGGTGATCCTCCGGGCGCAGTGAGGGATCTCTCTTCACGCGGCAGCCTGACGAGCGCTCACGAGGCTATGCGGGCCTCGGTACGCAATCAGGTCGCTACCAGGGGCTGGTTCCGCAAGGTTCCATCGGCGGCGGCCACCAGCAGCGTCAGCTTCGGTGTTATCGCCGTTGCAGTGTTCGCGGCCTTTGCCGTCGGCGCCTGGGTCCTGCTGCTCCTGATCCCGCTGCTGCCGATCATCATCACCGTGGCAGTGATACGTACCAAGCTCCGCCGCGGTCAGCGCACCGCCGAAGGTCGCGCCGTCTGCGACCAGGTCGAGGGATTCAAGACCTATCTCGCAACTGCCGAGGCTGACCAGCTCCAGTTCGAGGAGGGCGAGGACATCTTCTCGCGGTACTTGCCCTGGGCGATCATATTCGAGCTCGCCGACCGTTGGGCGAAGATATGTGCCGACTTAGTGGCAATGGGTCGGCTGCCAGACGTCGTTCCCTATTGGTATGTCGGGAACTACCACCTAGCGGCCTTCAATACCTCATTCCTCACCAGCAGCCTGACCAGCGCGGCCACCCCGCTGCCCTCCGCCGGGAGCGGCGGCACGGGCTTCGGCGGCGGCAGCTCGTTCAGCGGAGGCGGCTTCTCAGGGGGAGGTGGCGGTGGTGGTGGTGGCGGCAGCTGGTGATCGGAGACAGGCCGAGAAAGCTTGTGGCTTATCGGGGTAGGTCCGGGGGAGTGCCCTATGGTGCATCGCCTGCCACGAAACCATGCTGGTCGGTATGAACGCGATCTATGAGCACCCCAGCCTCAAAATGCAGATCACGCCCGAACAGCGTGATCGCGCCGAATCCTGGCTAAAGGATGCCTACGCCGACGGCCGGATCAGTGAGTCGGAGTTCGACCGTCGGATCGGCCAGGTCCTCACCGCTGACACCCGCAAAGAGCTCAACGAGGCCTTCTACGGTCTGGTGCAAATACCGACCCCCTCCCGAGCGCTCGGCGCCCATCCCGCCTACCAACCGCTGGTCCGACCCGAGACTCGTGAACAGGCCGGGAAAGGCGCGGCCGCGGTGGCACACTTGTCGGTATTTTTCCTTTGGCTCTTCGGCCCAGGTTTGGTTTACGCCCTGTCGACGCCCGGGACGTACGCACGGCGGGAGGCGGCCAAGGCCTTCAACTTCCAACTGATCTCATCGATCGCGTTCGTGCTGGTCGCCATATTGGGCGGGGTGACCGGTCTTGACATCTTCGGCTGGTTGCTGCCGTTCATGGGTTTGGGCTGGTTGGTCCTCACCATCGTCGGCGGCGCCAAGGCTTTGCAGGGTGAGAACTGGAAGAACCCGGTGAAGAGTGTGATCAAGCTCGAGGTGCTCTCGGAGAAGTAGCGCGGAACAGGCGCCGGATCCATGTGGTCCGGCGCCTTTTGCGTCTCCGGCGGGGAATCAATCGGCCTGCCGGCGCATTGCCTGATCTGTAGACTTGTCCCGTTGCGGTCCAACCCAGCCGTACGGGGATGGTCGCAAAGCCCAACATATGGGCCACAACTCAATAGGGGGTGATCGGTTTCGACTTGGGTCGATAGTCCCAGGAGAAGCGGGCCGAGAATCCAAGGTCAACTCGTAAATGTCCCTTGGAAACCAATAAGTGCCGAGAAACAAACTCAGCGCAACTTCGCTCTCGCTGCCTAAGCAGTGATCGAAGGGTCAGACCGGGCGAGCCTCCGTCCCGGACCCTGGCCTCGTCAAGGAGGCTCACCTGCTGAGAGTCGGCTTAGGGCTTAGCAGGGAAATGAACTGAGTCTGGGCTTGTCTGCAACGTGCTGGCACGAGTGCAGGAGCCGAGAGAACGCCTAGCCAGCTGCGCCCGGAGAAGACCTGGTTCGTCACTCGAGGACGCGGGTTCGATTCCCGCCACCTCCAC
>JBKOZG010000244.1:0-6486 GCA_046725775.1 Actinomycetota bacterium
TGGCCTACGGCCAGCCTTGGCCCGGCTGCGCGCGGCAGCCCCAGCAGCAGCGGCCAGGAGCATGTCCGTCACAAGATCAAATCCCACTAAGTCAGGTCTCTACGGTTCCAGGGGATTGCCTCGCCCGTTGAGGGGTCCCGTTGCGGTCGACCATTGGTTAGTTGACTTGAGGGCATGCCATCGTCATAGGCCTGGGTTCAACGTTTGTCAGTCGCCGTGGTCGCGGGCGAAGACGAGGATGCTGTTCGCGGGAATGGTGATGCGGGCTGACTGGCCCATGCCGTGCATTGGTGGCCCGTCCGCGTCGACGCCACCGGGGTTGCCTTGCACCCAGGGATTCGCGAAGTGGTCATAGACGTCGCTGTTGAACACCTCGTGCCGATGGCCGGATCCGGGGAGCCGAGAGCGTAGCTGCGGTCGTAGAAGGTTTGCTCGCGGAGGCTCACGACCACGACGACGTCTCGGCCGACGCCGGGCAGCCACCGATGGTAGGCGATCACACGGTTGAAATTGTCGACGTGGTAGACGTTGATAGGTTCGGACCGCAGCGCCGGATGACGCCGACGCACCCAGATGAAATCGCGGCTGAAGTGGTGGAAGTCGGTCATGTGGCGGTCGCCGCCTTCTAGCCCCGCCCACCAGATGAACCTGTCTCCCCGGTTGGGGTCATCGGACCACCACTTGTCTTCCAGGAATTCTTGGCATGAACAGCATCGGCACGCCGGGGGCGGTGAGCAGAACGCCGGTCGCCACCCTGGAGCGGCTGCGGGCCAGCCAGGCCCGTGCGTTGTCCCAATCGGCCCGTTGGGGGATGCGTGGGTAGCGGTGGTCGCCGTCGAGGTCGAGGACTAGGTCGTGGTTTTCGATGCAGTTATAGACCCGCCACGCCTGCCAAACGTCGGCAGGGCGGTCCAGCCCGGCGCGAAGCAGGCCGATGTCCACATTCGCGTCGGCGCCGCCGGCCGCCTGCCAGAGCACCTCACGCACGGAATCACGGAGGCCGTTGGCATAGCCGAGGTCAAAGCCCATTCCGGCGTTTTCCACCGGCGGCGCGACCGCCTTCCAGCGATGCTCACCCCAATATTCCGCGATGAGCGCCGCCGACGGCTTGTGATACCGCAGCGTGTCGGTCAAGTTCTGGCAGAAGTACCAGCCGCCGTTGTTGTCGATCACAGTGACCTGGTCGAACCGAAACCCGTCCACGTGGTACTCGTCGAGGAACGTGCGGGCGTTGCCGATCAGGAACTCGCGGACGTCGGGCTCTCTGTAGTTGAAGACCTTCCCACCCGCCTCGCGCCCAGTTGAGAAATAGATGCTGTTCGCCTCACCCGGGTTAGCCGGCCTGTTGAAGAAGTCGAGGCTCTGATCGTCCAGTTCACCGCCGGCATGGTTGTACACGACGTCAGGTAACACGGCGAGGCCACGGTGATGGGTGCACAACCCTTTTTGGCCAACAACGCGTTCACCCTTGCCAGATATGGCGGCAGCTCGGCGGGTCCGAGGCAATAGTCCATCTCCGGAGAGAAAATGTCGGTGCCGTTGTATCCGTGGCTGAAGGGTGTGCGGAACTCAACGAAGGGAAGCAGCGCGTTCCCATCCGTCCGTGACCTCATGATCAAGATCCGGGCCTTCATCAACGGATGGAACGACCGCTGCCAACCCTTCGTCTGGACCAAAACCGCCGGCCAGATCCTGACAAAAGCCAACCGTAAAACAACTTCAGTTGCGGGCCACTAGGCTGACTTCTCTCCCTCATCGGTTGCGGCAATCTTATTCCGTTCTCGCGAATTTATCGTTGTACATCAATTATGATGTTACCGGTTTTTTGCCCGCTTTCGGCGTATTTCGCGGCTTCGACAATTTCATCCAGATCATAAGTCCGGTCAATGACCGGTTTAAATTCGCCTGACTGCAGCAATCTCCTAATAAATTCGATGTTCTGCTTGTTGATCCTGGGAATCGGGAAAATCGCTTGTTTTTTGCCGGTAATATTATGCCACAGCGCGATCAGGATCACGGCGCCGCCCGTACTGGCAAACTTTCCGGTTGGTTTCAGCAGGTGTTTACACGAGCCGTATGTTATTTTGCCGACCGCGTCAAAAACTAGATCATACTGTTCACCTGTTTTCGTGAAGTCTTCTTGCTCATAGCTGAGTATCTTGTCTGCCCCCAGCGATTTCATCAGCCCGACATTCTTGGTATTGCACACGGCAGTAACGCGTGCGCCAAAATGTTTTGCGATCTGGAGCGCCGCTGTACCGATGGCGCCGGTAGCGCCATAGATCAAGACTTTCTGGCTCTTGCGGAGGCCAACCGCCAGGATGTCGTTGAGGGCGTAGGTGGCGCCTTCGCCGGCCGCGGCAGCCTGCTGATAGCTCAAACCCTCGGGTATCGTGGCTATCGGGCCACTAGCCGGTTCGGTTTTGTATTCGGCATGCCCGCCGAAACGCGAGTCGTTAAAGCCAAAAACCCGGTCCCCGATTTTGAACTCCGAGACCTCTTTGCCAACTTCCACGACCTCGCCGGCAAACTCTGATCCTGTTATTTGACGCCTCGGCTTGAAGAGACCGGTAAAGAACCTGGATACAAAATACTCGGCGCTTCGGTAGCCGGTGTCGGTCCGGTTCATCGTCGCGGCGTGAACTTTCACCAGCACTTCGTCAGCTTTGGGGCGGGGCGTTGGGACTTCCTGGACCCTTAGAACATCCGGCGGTCCATATTTCGTATAAACAACGGCTCTCATTTGCGTGCCACATACTCCTTAATGTTGGCTGCCACTCGTTCGCCTTTGTTTACCTTTATATGGCAGCGTTGTCGTGTTGTGGTCATGGGGGTGCCCAAGGTTGGGGGCCATTGGGTGAGGAGGAACGTTCCGGCTGGGGGTCGCTATGGGGCGGCAAGAACGATTCGAGGTCACGGCGATTGGACGCTGTCGGAAGTCACGCAGCTTGTGCCGAACGGTGGGCGTCTCGATGAGGAGCTGCGCAGGCTTGAGGAGACATACTTCGATACATCGGGTGCCCGACTGAGGTTGTTTGGAGTCACACTACGGCGCCAGGTCGGGGGTTCGGAGACAGGCTGGCAGTTGAAGGTTCTCAGTGGGACGACTCGGCGGAGCTGCAAAGCGGCTCGCGGGTGAAGTCGCCGCCGCCCCTGGCCAAGGCTGTGAAGGATCTGCTCGCGGGTCAAAGCCTCAATCCCGTCGCGGCCATCGTGACGAGTCGAACGGCGTACCGAGTACTTGATGCCGACGATCAACCGGTGTTGAAGATCACCGATGACCAGATGGAGTCCGGCCCGCCCAGCGAGGAGTCGACGCTCCACTGCTGGCGTCAGGTGCGGCTCGAGCTGGGACTCGCGGGCAAGACGAAGGATCTGAAGCGAGCGCGGAAGCTGCTGCGTGCTGCAGGCGCAACGGTTAGTAGCAAAACCGAGCTGGACAAGGCGCTGGGTCCGGTCGCATCCAATATGGGGGCGTCAACGGTCAATGCCGCATCAGCGATGGCCGGCTGGGGCCCCGTTCGATGACGCCCGCCACCTCCGGTTCAGCGACCCACAACGCGGACACCGACTTCACCGGGGAGAACGTCAAGGGGCACTGTCCGCCTCACGACGACCCGGCGTCGCACCGGCCAGCAACGCGGCTTCGGCGGGGTCGGTGAACCGGTGCAGCTCGGTCAGGCGTAGGGCGCCCTGCAGCGTGGCCACGTCGCGCCCGTACGTCATCGAAGTATTAGGCGACCTTCCGCTCAGGGTCGCCTATGAGCGGCTAGCCGGGATGGTGCGGACCTCGGTGAGGACGTGCAAGCAATGGCTCTGCGCAACGCCTAGGCCATTGACATGCTCGCGCCGGACACCCTCACTCGGCGCCGTGAGCGCATTGCAGGCATCCATGGGCTCAGTATCGACACTATCGAGCTGTACGAACGCAACATGATCGACGAGTTGGCACTCAGGCTCGTGCACGGAGAGCTACCGGTAGGTAGTTGACAAGCGGGAAGCTTCGCGCAGCCCTCCCGGACGATAGCCCCCATTTCATTTCCGAGCTGTTGTGGCGGTTACCGGCTTGATCACCGGAGTTCAGCCGGTGCATCTCCTGCCGAATGCCGAGGTCGTCATCGACGATCGCACTGCGGACAGGTGACCTCGTGAAGTTGCCGCCGGATCGACGTTGGTGTCGCCGAGGCCCAGCTCATGACCTCTGCCCGCACGGCAGCCTTCGAAGCGACGTGAGGACTCGCACCACCATGGAATCGGCACACCGTGCCACCAGGGATTGCCTTGTTCTTGCATTGCTTTCCAGTGCGAGATGTCGCCCGGCACAGGCCTCGCTGACGGCTGTGCTCTGCTGGCGCCCATGGCGCGGAGGCGCACGCGCCTGATGCAGCCCAGAGTGCCCGTAGCCGAGTCGGCTATGGCGTTGTCTCTGGCGGCCTGTCGAACGGGTCGCGGCAATTCCGTATCACACGTATCGCTGAGACAGCCTCGAGTGTGTGTCTGTGCCAAAAACCGTCGTCAGGGAGAAAGAGCCACCGCCTCGGCTGGTCATCTCACGTGCGAGCCGGCCCGGCCTATGCTTCGATCGTGGTCGCTTTGGGGGCGTTCAGGTGGAACGGCCGGCGGGCGCGAATTTCACTGCTGGTGGATCTGCTGCTTGCCGCAATTGCCGTTTATGCGGCCATGGTGCTGACGGCCGAGGTTCTGGGAGCTTCTGCGCGCGGCATAGCATTCGCCGTTTACGCCGTCGCCGCGCTGCACGGCGCGAGCGTGGCGCTCCGCAGGCTGGCGCCGGTAGCCGCGGTTGTCGTGCTGCTGAGCACAGCCGGGGTCTATGGATTGGCCCTCGGGCTACCGGTGTTCATGCTCGGTCCAGCGGTCCTCTTCGTTGCCTATGGCGTCGGTCTGAGCTTAGGGCTGCGGCCGGCTGCGGTGTCGCTGGCGGTGATCGAGGCATCGCTTGTCCTCCTCCTTCGGTTCGGTTCCTCGTTTCCCGGATGGGCGTCGGTCCTGCTATTCGCCAGCCTCGTGGCAGGGGCTTGGTATCTGGGCGTCTTCGCCCGCCGGTGGCAGTCCCTGGCCGCGGAGAACGCCCAACGGGCCAGGGAGCTGGAAGCGGCACGTGGCGAGCTGGCCCAGCACGCCGTGGCGGCCGAGCGGCTGCGGATCGCTCGCGAGCTGCACGATGTGGTTGCCCACAGCATGAGTGTGATCGCCATGCACGCCGGTGCCGCCCGGCTCGCTGTGGGAACCGATCCGGCGTCGGAGCGGGCGGCGCTGGACGTCATAGAGGGTTCCAGCCGCGAGGCGCTGGGCGAGATGCGCCGATTGGTCACCGTGTTGCGCGATGAGAACGCGGACGCAGCAGCGCGGAGCCCGGTGCCAGCCCTGGCAGACCTGCCCACGCTGGTCGCCAGCGTGGCGGCGGGCGGGCTGACCGTGGACGTGCGGACAGAGGGTGACCTCGAGGCGGTCCCTTCGGGAGTGTCTCTGGCCGCCTATCGGGTGATCCAGGAGGCCCTGACCAACGTCGTCCGGCACGCTGGACACACCAGAACCCACGTGTCGGTGCAGGCGGGCCGGGACGCTCTTGTGGTCCAGATCGAGAACGCGGCACCCTCGGGCTCCTCACGTCACGCGCCGTCCGCGGGTGGTCGCCACGGCGCGGTCGGGATGCGTGAGCGGGTGGAACTGTACGGTGGCACGCTGCACGCCGGTCCGTCCGCCGACGGTGGGTGGAGCGTGGAGGCCTCGCTGCCCTACGGCGTGGTGGAGCGATGATCCGGACCGCGATCGCTGACGATCAACCGCTGGTGCGTGCGGGGCTGCGGTCGATCTTCGAGCATGCCGGCGATATCACCGTGGTCGCCGAGGCGGGCAATGGTGTCGCCGCGGTGGAGATGGCGCGCACCGAGCGCCCGGACGTGCTGCTGATGGATATCCGGATGCCGCTGTTGGACGGCATCGAGGCGACCCGTCGGATCACTGCCGACGCCGACCTTGCCGAGGTGCGCGTCCTCGTCCTGACTACGTTCGACCTTGACGAGTACGTCTACGCGGCGCTGCAAGCCGGAGCGAGTGGGTTTCTGCTCAAGGACGCGCCTCCGGAGCGGGTGTTCGACGCGGTCCGCGTCGTTGCTGGCGGTGACGCATTGCTGGCTCCGACGGCAACCCGGCGTCTCATCGAATCGGTGGTCGACCGGCATCGGCCGTCTCCGCCGGAGATCACCCGGCTGCTCGCGGCGTTGACCGATCGTGAGCGTGAGGTGCTGGCGCTGGTGGGCCGAGGCCTCTCCAACGCCGAGATCTCCGCCCGGCTTGTGGTCAGCGAGGCCACCACGAAGACCCACATCTCCCGGGTGCTGGCTAAATCGCAGGCCCGTGATCGAGCGCAGCTGGTCGTTTTGGCCTATGAGGGCGGCTTAGTCCATCCGGGTCGCAGCTGAGTCATACCACGGTCGGAGGTCTGGTACCGGCACAGGGTGACGG
>JBKOZG010000205.1:0-5474 GCA_046725775.1 Actinomycetota bacterium
GCCGTGTCGTGCTATGGCGGGTCGGACTGCCTTGGTACGTCGTCGCGCTCGGCCTGCCGACCGTCCTGTCGATCGCCACCGCTGGTCTGGGCTATCTACTGGGCGCCTCCACGTCTATCCAAGTCGGTGCGCTGACAGTCCTCGAGTTGGTGCTCTTCGTGCTTGTGTTCGGCGAGGAGCTGGGTTGGCGCGGTTACGCCTTGCCCCTCTTGCTCGAGAAGCGATCCGCCGTGACCGCCAGTTTGATCTTGGGCTTGCTGTGGGGCCTATGGCATCTGCCGACCTTCCTAGTGCCGGGGACCCCTCAATATGGCCTGCCCTTGACGGCGTTCGTCCTGCTGACCATCGAGTACTCGATCTTGATGACGTGGGTCTTCCTCCATACGCTCGGCAGCGTACTTATCGCCACCTTGTTCCACGGCGCAATCAACCTCTCCCAAGGCATCTTCCTGGGCGGTGTAGACGGTGCCAGCCGGTATTGGCTGCTGAGCATCGTGTATGGCGTCGCCGCGCTCATCGCGGCCGTTGCGCTCGGGTTGACCGCTTTACGACAGCCGGCAGCCTCAAGCCCAGCACGAGTTGAAGCCACGGACGTATGACCTCCACGACAAATACCCTGATTTCGCATCACCGCGATAAGTCGTGCAGTGTCCCGGGCGCCGTCCAAATCCCCGGCCGCGACCTGCGCCTCACCCAGCACGGCTGAACAGAACGCCGGTACGGCGACTCCACCCGGAGTCATCGTGCTCGCCACATGCAGTGCAGATTGAATGTCGCCCTGCCCAAGCAGCACCATCGCTTGGCAAACGTTGCCCGGGCCGAGCACGTGCAGGTCGTTGGCGAAACCCTCGTGATACACGGCTCGGGCCTCATTTAGGCACGCGTTGGCGTGGCTGAACTGACCGCGCCGCGCGTGGATCGCAGCATGAACGCACAGCGCGGCGGCGATACCGCGGCGCATGCCGATCCGGTGGCTCAGTTCGAGGAGCAAGTCGGCGCTGTTGCTCGCCTCATCCCAGGCGCCGGAAAAGAAGTTTGCGAACGCAAGAAGGAATCCGTCGATGATTTCTCCTGCCAGCACGCTGGTTTCCCGCGCTAGCCGCCGTCCGTCTTCGGCCAGCTGTCGTGCGGTTGCGAGGTCGCCCCAGGCGAGCGCGTTACAGACCGCAGGCCGGTGGGCCTCCTCCAGTAGGAGGATCCAGCCTTCCTCCCGTGCTACGTTCATCACCGCAGATATCGCTCGTTCGGCGCCGCCATGGTCGCCCGAACGCAGGCATACCTCCGAACGGCCGAGGTTGGCCAAGCCGAGCGCTTGCCGAGAGCCGCTAGCCGCCGCGCTGTCCAGCGTCCTGATTTCGGCAGTGAGCTCGTGCATTAGCCCACGCCGCGCATACATCCGCAATCGAGTCTCGGTGACCGCTAAACGCTCTGCAGCCATCGGCGCACCCGACAGCATGGCCGTTGCCTCATCGAGGTGGGACTGCGAAGCCACCAAGTGCCCGGTATCCCACTCGACAAGTGAAAGCCGGTGCAGCTGATGCGCCGCATCGACAAGGCAGCCCGCAGCCGTCGAGGTTTCGGCGGCCTCGCGCCAGGCCTCGATCGCGGCGTCGCCATGTCCGGCCAGTTCCAAGGCCTCCGCCCGCTGTTCCCGCAACCGAGGCAACAGATCTATACGCTCCAGGCGGCGTGCCAGACCGATTCCAGCCTCAGCATGCTTAACTGCCTGCTCCCCCGCCTTACCTTCCAGCGCTGCTTCCAGCGCGGCGACCAGCACAGCAAGCGCGTTGCCAGCATCGACCTCGTCGCCCGCTCCCCTCACGTGATGGGCCAGCCGGCCGATGTCTGCGGGTTCGAGGCGCTCCAAAGCAACTGCGATCGCGGCATGGGTACGGCGGCGAACAACTGCCGGCAGTTCCTCGTACGCCACCTCCGCGAGTAGCGGATGTGTCACCTGATACCGCACACCGGTGTCTTCGAGCTGTTCCACCAGCACACCCGCCAGGCGAAGCCGTCTCACACACTCCAACACCTCGGCCTCAGCTGGGCGCAGTGCGCAAATGAGCTGGTGCCCAATGTCACCGCCCGCCACGGCAACGATGTCGAACACCGCCCTATCGGCCGCTCCTAGTGCGTTGAGCCGTGACCGCAGCAACCCAACCAGCTCCGGCGGGATGTCATCGAGCTCCTGCTGCCCCAGGACCCATCGTCCGCCACTGCGAAACAGCCGCCTCGACTCGAGCAGCATCATGACGAGCGCACGTACGAACAGTGGGAGACCTCGGGTCCGCTCGACCAGCAGCTGGGTCAATGTAAACGGGGGTTCATCGGCAAGCAGCGCCCGTGCCAATGCCTTGACCTCCGACGAATCGAGCCGCTCAATATCCAACTCGACCAACAGGGCCGACCGGCGAAACGTCGATAGCATCACCTGGAGTTCATCGGAGGACTCACCAGACCGACTAGTGATCACAAGCAGAAAGCGCTGCCCGACCAAGCCGCGTACGACATAGTCCAGCATCGCAAGCGAAGCGGGATCCGCCCAGTGGATGTCATCTACTACGAGGAGTACTGGCTGCTGTCGGGTCAGTCGATCAAGCAGGCGGCAGACCGCCTCGAAAAGCCGGGTGCGTTCCATGCCCGGCTCGCTGAGCGGCGCCGGTGCCGGTAGATAGAGGTCCTCAAAGATCCGGCGTAAGTCAGGTAGCCCCTCGATCAGCCGGGCTCGCGCGCCGGCTTCCACCGTGCGTACCAGAGGTCGCAATGCCTCAACTACGACACCATAGGGCAGGTCGGTGTGCAGCGGAGAAGCGACGGCGTGCAGCGTTACAAACCCGCGCGTGCGAGCAAGCGCCGTGAGCTCCGCTGCCAACCGAGTTTTCCCGATCCCCGCGTCGCCTATCAGCGCCACGACTCGCGTCACACCATCTGCCGCGGCATCCAAAGCGAGGGTGAGCGTGGCTCGCTCAGCATCTCGTCCCACGAGGGGCACCAGTTGCGAGATCACGAACCACCTCCCGTCAGAACTGATTATGAGTCCCACGGCCTTACCCACTAGGATCGACCTTTTACCGATCCAGCGTGAGAGGCCAGGCACAAGGCGGGACGCTTAGGATCGACGCGTGGAAAGTGCGGTGCACGACCGCGGCGGATGGCCGACAAACGCGCACATCGACCGAACCGAGCATGAGCTCGCAGACTGGGAAGTGCTCACCGACGCGCTTGCACGAGCCCTGGAGGATGTGGGGCTCGTGAACACCGAAGAGCACCGACGTGGGATCGAGAGTATGCCGCAAGACGCATACGAGCGTGCGTCGTACTACGAACGTTGGCTGTTCTCGATGGAAACGCTCCTTACGCAGAAGGGCGTGATCGCTCCGGGCGAGCTCGACGCGAGGCTTGAGGCGTGAAGTATCAGCCCGGCCAGCTGGTGCAAGTGTTGGCTCTCCCACGGCGTGGTCATCACCGTACGCCGGGCTATCTCCAAGGACAGCACGGCACCGTCGAGCGCATACACGGATCCTTCGCGAATCCGGAGACCCGGGCTTACGGCGCAGCAGGGCTTCCCAAAGTGCCGCTGTACCTCATTAGCTTCGAACAACGTGAGCTCTGGGCCCAGTACCGCGGATCGGCCGGCGACAGGTTGTACGCCGACATCTTCGAGCATTGGCTGGAGGCAGTACCGTGAGCGACGACCAGGATCACGACGATTCGCACGAGCCGATCACGCAAGGGGGCGAGCCCGCCGCTGCGGCACGTGTTCGAGCGCTCGAGGAACTGCTCGTGGAGAAGAGCGTGATCAGCCGCGAGGACGTGCGAAAGCGCATCGACTGGCTCGTGTCCCGCTCGCCCGCGGACGGAGCCCGCCTCGTGGCGCGCGCCTGGGTGGACCCTGCGTTCAAGCAGCGACTCCTGGCAGATGCACGGGCAGCAGCGCTCGAGCTTGGCCTCGACCCCGGCGCTGCTCCCGTCGTGCGCGCACTCGAAAACACCGTCGCTGTGCACCACATGATCGTCTGCACCCTCTGCTCGTGCTACCCGACGGCGCTGCTTGGTCGAAAGCCGGACTGGTACAAAAGCCTGCCCTACCGGTCACGGGCCGTCTCCGATCCCCGCGGCGTGCTTAAAGAGTTTGGAGTGCAGCTCGAGGACGAAGTCGAGGTCCGTGTCGTCGACTCGACTGCAGACATCCGCTACCTCGTGATCCCGCGCCGACCAGCAGGAACCGAAGGGCTCGGGGAGGACGAGCTCGCGACGCTCGTAACTCGCGACACGATGATCGGCGTCGCACAGCCAGCCCCGCCGCTGGCATAGGTTCGGCCCCGGTAACGAGATAAGACTCCTACGTCGGTGTGGGGGTACCTTTGACGGCCGTGTCAGGGCCTGGCGCTGATCTCACGCGCCACGGTCCCTCGACCGACCGCGGTCAGAGGTCACCTGACTGCTTGGCCGGGACATCTTTCTCATATCGTGGATACCCGGTGATCAGCTGGCGCTCGCATGCTCAGTGCATGCCGGCAAGCCTCTTGCCCGCGCCCTTCGCCACCCCCGAGCCACCGTCTCGGCGAAAAGAAGGGACGGCCCTTACCGCGACGGCGGCGCACGCCGTCAAGAATCCGGTAGCCAATTGCGAATATGAGTGGTCGCAGCTCCTCGAATTCCTCACCTCGGTTCATGCGAGTCTTCCTTGAAACCCTGCCGCCACGACGGATAGCGCAGCTCCCAGCCGAGCTCCCTCTTGGCCTTCGCGTTGGAGAAGGCGCGGCTTTCACTCGGCCACCGTTTCTGGTTTCGTCCCCGGCCCACCCCGAGATCTTGATGCAATCGCCTTCCTCGTGTAGGCAAATCTCGTCGCCTTGCCCCGGATGGTGATGTCCCCGCATTTCAACGCTTGACAGCACATATCCGCGGGATAGGACAAAGCAAGTCAACACTTTCGCCGGCCGCGACAGCGGTGATGGCGCGGACGATGTCATCGGGTGCCTCATTGCGGCCAGCCCGGATGCCGCGCCGGAGGAGTCCAGATGGAGCCCCCGCAGCGGCGAGGAGTAACGATCCTGACGCCGACCAGCGGCACCCACCATCAGGCGGCGAGCTGGCTGCGACGGACGAGGCCGCCCGCGCGAATGGTACCTAGCGCTGAACCGTCGAGCCGCGGAGCGCGCGCTTCTGCCGCCTGGAGAGTGGCTTTCTGCTGGTCACAACCTGTGTAGGTGGCGCTGGGTGTTCGATCGCCGCGGGCATCAACAAGGGTCAGCGCAACGAAGATCGCTAGTGCCCACTCGGTGTCGAAGGCGGCGGCTGCTGTCACGAGCCAGTCGGGATGCGCGAGGCTTCCCGCTTGTCAACTACCTACCGGTAGCTCCCCCGTGCATGAGCCTGAGTGCAACTCGTCGATCATGTGGCGCTCGTACAGCTCGATTGTGTCGATACTGAGGCCATGGATGCCTGCAATGCGCTCACGGCGCCGAGTG
>JBKOZG010000015.1:0-4399 GCA_046725775.1 Actinomycetota bacterium
TATCAAGCTGGTGGACACGGTCTATGGCAACGACAAGGACCAGGAGTCCTTTGACAAGACCGCCGCACTGCTGCAGAGCCATCCCGACCTGAAGGGCATCATCTCGCCTACCACAGTCGGGATCGCCGCTGCCGCCCGCTACCTCTCGACCTCAAAGGCCAAGGGCAAGGTGGCCCTCACCGGACTTGGCACCCCGAACCAGATGCAGGAATACGTCAAGGACGGCACCGTGAAAGAGTTCGCCTTGTGGAATCCGGCCGACCTCGGCTACCTCGCTGCATACGCCGCCAAGTCGGTTCACCGCTGGAAAGCTCGGTGAGTACACCGTCGGCGCCGACAAGACTGTGGTGCTGGGCGATCCGTTCAAGTTCAACAAGGAAAACATCGACCAGTTCGACTTCTGAGTCGGTCGTCAATCCCCGTGTCAACCCACCCATTCAATCGAGAGTCGCGATCATGACTACCTTCGAATCCATTTCCGAGCAGCTGGCGTATCAGGCCATTGAGCTGCCCTCCTGGGCGTTCGGTAACTCCGGCACCCGGTTCAAGGTCTTCGGAACCCCAGGCACGCCACGGACCGTCCAGGAGAAGCTCGCCGACGCTGCCAAGGTGAATGAGCTGACTGGACTCGCGCCGAAGGTTGCACTGCACATCCCGTGGGACAAGGTTGAAGACTATGGCGCGCTTCGCGATTATGCCGCCGATCTTGGTGTTTCGCTCGGCACCATCAACTCCAACACCTTCCAGGAAGACATCTACAAGTTCGGCAGCCTCACCCACGTCGACGATGCGGTACGCCGCAAGGCGATCGACCACCATTTCGAGTGCATCGAGATCATGAATCAGACCGGTTCACGGGACCTGAAGATCTGGCTCGCCGACGGCACCAACTACGCCGGGCAGGGTGATCTTCGGGGCCGCCAGGACCGGCTGGCCGATAGCCTGGCTGAGATCTATGAACGGATCGGGCCCGATCAGCGGCTGGTGTTGGAGTACAAGTTTTTCGAACCAGCCTTCTATCACACCGATGTACCTGACTGGGGCACCTCATACGCGCATTGCGCCGCACTGGGGGAGCGGGCCGTGGTCTGCTTGGACACTGGGCATCACGCCCCAGGCACCAACATCGAGTTCATTGTTGTGCAACTGCTGCGGTTGGGAAAGCTGGGTTCGTTCGACTTCAACTCCAGCTACTACGCAGACGACGACCTGATCGTCGGCTCCGCTGATCCGTTCCAGCTGTTCCGCATCCTCTACGAGGTGGTACGTGGCGGCGGTTACGGACCGGACTCCGAGGTCGCCTTCATGTTGGACCAATGCCACAATGTGGAGCCCAAGATCCCAGGCCAGATTCGCTCGGTGCTCAATGTGCAAGAGATGACCGCGCGGGCTCTGCTCGTTGACCGCGATGCTCTGGCGGCCGCTCAGGAATCCAACGACGTGCTCGGCGCCAATGGAATCTTGATGGATGCCTTCTATACCGACGTACGGCCGGCGCTGGCTGAGTGGCGCGATTCCCGCGGCCTGCCTGCCGATCCGATGCAGGCCTACGCCGAATCGGGGTATCAGAGCAAAATCGAGAAGGAACGAGCCGGCGGCACACAAGCCGGCTGGGGAGCGTGATTGATCATGACCAATCAGGTAGTTGCAGAGCTGATTGCCCGGTCGAACCGGCTGGGCTCCGACCCCAAGAACACCAACTACGCCGGAGGCAACACATCGGCCAAAGGCACTGAGACCGATCCAGTGACCGGTGAGCCGGTTGAGCTGGTCTGGGTCAAGGGATCCGGCGGCGATCTTGGCACCCTGGCTGAGGCCCGCCTTGCCGTGTTGCGGCTTGATCGGATGCGGCAGCTGGTGAACGTCTATCCAGGGGTTCAGCGCGAGGACGAGATGGTGGCGGCGTTCGACTACTGCTTGCACGGCAAGGGTGGGGCGGCGCCGTCCATCGACACCGCGATGCACGGGCTGCTAGACGCGCCTCACGTTGATCACCTCCATCCGGATTCCGGTATCGCGATCGCGACAGCGGTGGATGGCGAGGAGCTGACGGCCAAGATCTTCAGTGACCGAGTCGTCTGGGTGCCGTGGCGCCGGCCAGGTTTTCAGCTGGGCGTGGACATTGCCAAGATCAAGGCCGACAATCCGCAGGCGATCGGCTGCATTCTTGGCGGCCATGGCATTACCGCCTGGGGCGGCACGTCCGAGGAGTCCGAGGCGAACTCGCTGGAGATCATCAAGACCGCTGAAGCCTACATTGCCGAGCATTCCAGGCCGGAGCCTTTCGGCGCCCCGCTGGACGGATATGGCGCCCTACCCGACGATCAGCGGCGCGCAAAGGCCGCCGCACTCGCGCCGACGCTGCGCTCGATCGCGTCGTTCGACAAGCCGATGGTGGGCCACTTCACCGATGATCAGCGGGTACTGGAGTTCCTCTCCGGTGGCGAGCATCCCCGACTGGCCGAACTTGGCACCAGCTGCCCCGACCACTTCCTGCGGACCAAGGTCAAACCACTGGTACTTGATCTTCAGGCCGAGGCCCCAGTCGAGGACTGCATCGCTCGGCTCGGCGAGCTCCACGAGGCGTACCGCGCCGACTACCAGGCCTACTACGAACGCCACGCAACGCCAGACTCACCACCAATCCGCGGCGCCGACCCATTGATCATTCTCGTGCCGGGAGTCGGCATGTTCTCCTACGGGAAGGACAAGCAGACCGCTCGGGTTGCCGGTGAGTTCTACCTGAATGCGATCAATGTGATGCGCGGCGCGGAAGGCTTGTCCACGTACTCGCCGATTGACGAGTCTGAGAAGTTCAAGATCGAATACTGGGCGCTGGAGGAGGCCAAGCTGCAGCGGATGCCAAAGCCTAAGCCACTCGCCACTCGCATCGCGCTGGTGACAGGTGCCGCGTCAGGAATCGGCAAGGCGATCGCAGTCCGGCTGGCCGCCGAAGGCGCGTGCATAGTGATCGCGGATCTGGATGCCGGCAAGGCTCAGGCCGCGGCAGAGGAGATCGGCAATACCGATGTCGCGGTCGGGCTCGCCGCCGACGTTACCGATGAGGTGGCAGTACAGGAAGCGGTTGACGCGACGCTGCTCGCGTTCGGCGGCATCGACATTGTCATCAACAATGCTGGCCTTTCGTTGTCCAAGTCATTGCTCGACACAACGATCGCTGACTGGGACCTGCAACACAACGTGATGGCGAAGGGTTCGTTCTTGGTATCCCGGGCTGCGGCTAAGGCATTGATTGAGCAGAAGTTGGGCGGCGACATCGTCTACATCTCCAGCAAGAACTCGTTGTTCGCGGGCCCTAACAACATCGCCTACTCCGCGACCAAGGCCGATCAGGCTCATCAGGTACGGCTGCTCGCCGCAGAGCTCGGCGAGCATGGCGTAAAGGTGAACGGCATCAACCCCGACGGGGTGGTCCGTGGCTCCGGCATCTTTGCCGGCGGCTGGGGTGCCAAGCGAGCCGCGGTCTACGGGGTTCCGGAGGAGGAGCTCGGCAAGTACTACGCCTCCCGGACGCTACTGAAACGCGAAGTGTTGCCAGAGAACGTCGCCAACGCGGTCTTCGTGCTCTGCTCGGCCGATCTGAGTCACACCACGGGCCTGCACATACCCGTCGACGCCGGCGTCGCCGCCGCTTTCCTCAGGTGAGCGAGCGGGGCTTCGACGGGCTCAGCCCGCATATGTGCCCTGAGCCTGTCGAAGGGCACGGGATGACCTTTCCTCAGGTGAGCGAGCGGGCTTCGAAGGGCTCAGCCCGCATATGTGCCCTGAGCCCTTCGACAAGCTCAGGACAGCGCCTGTCGAAGGGCACGCAGTGACCAGCGGGTGGGTGGCCGCTGTCGATCTTGGCGCTACAAGCGGCCGGGTGATGCTCGGCCACCTCGGCCCGGACCAGCTGAGCGTTGAGGCGGTGCATCGCTTTCCCAACGACCCTGTCCCTACCCCGGACGGGCTGCACTGGAACATCCTCGAGCTCTATCGGAATCTGTTGATCGGCTTGCGCAAAGCGATCA
This sequence comes from Actinomycetota bacterium, assembly GCA_046725775.1. Taxonomy (GTDB): domain Bacteria; phylum Actinomycetota; class Actinomycetes; order Propionibacteriales; family Propionibacteriaceae; genus Microlunatus. Next base: position 4,032 of record JBKOZG010000015.1, read on the forward strand.
ATGCCCAACCGGATTTGGCTGGTATCGGCATCGACTCCTGGGCTGTTGACTATGGATTGGTCAGTGGTGATCGTTTGATCAACAACCCCTTCCATTATCGGGACGAGCGAACCACCCGAGGCGTGGATCTTGTCCACAAGATTGCCGATCATGCAACCCTGTACGCAGCCAACGGCCTGCAGTTTCAGCCGTTCAACACGGTTTACCAGCTAGCTGTTGATCACGAGGCTGGCGTCATCGATGACGGCGCACGAATGTTGATGATCCCCGACCTGCTGGGATTCTGGCTTGCCGGTGAGGTAGTGGCGGAGCGCACCAACGCCTCCACTACCGCGCTGCTCGACATCACCAACGGGAACTGGAACACG
>JBKOZG010000376.1:0-12151 GCA_046725775.1 Actinomycetota bacterium
AAATTCGCCATAGCAGGTGAGGATGTTGTTGTGAGTGCAGTGTTCACGCCACCGCCGGGCCGCACCGCCCCCTCGATCATCCGCAACTTCTGCATCATCGCGCACATCGACCACGGCAAGTCGACGTTGGCCGACCGGATGCTGCAGCTGACTGGTGTCGTCGACGAGCGCTCGATGCGGGCTCAATACCTGGATCGCATGGACATCGAGCGGGAACGCGGTATCACGATCAAATCCCAGGCTGTTCGGATGCCATGGCAGGTTCGCAACCGGGAGGCCGATCCGGGTGCCACTCAGACCTACGTCTTGAACATGATCGACACACCGGGCCATGTGGACTTTACCTATGAGGTTTCTCGCTCCCTGGCCGCCTGCGAGGGTGCTGTGCTCCTGGTCGATGCCGCTCAGGGCATAGAGGCTCAGACTCTGGCCAACCTGTACCTGGCTCTGGAGGCTGACCTGCATGTCATTCCGGTCTTGAACAAGATCGACTTGCCCAGCGCCCAACCGGACAAGTATGCGGCCGAGTTGGCCAAAGTCGTCGGCTGCGATCCGGGCGAGGTGCTTCGCGTGTCGGCGAAGACTGGTGAGGGCGTGGCGCATCTGCTCGATGAGATCGTGGCTCAGATATCGGCGCCGATCGGTGATCCCACAGCGCCGGCCAGAGCGTTGATCTTTGACTCGGTCTATGACACCTATCGAGGGGTCGTCACCTACATACGCGTGGTTGACGGCGAGCTGTCGCACCGTGAGCGGGTGTTGATGATGTCAACCAAGGCCGCACACGAGACGTTGGAGGTGGGCGTCATCTCTCCCGAGCCGACGAAGGCGGCTTCCTTGAGTGTCGGTGAGGTCGGCTATCTGATCACCGGCGTGAAGGAGGTACGGCAGTCTCGCGTCGGCGATACGGTGACCTCGCTGAGTCGGCCCGCCGCGCAGGATCTGGGTGGCTACCGGCCCCCAAAGCCGATGGTGTTCGCCGGCCTTTACCCAATCGACGGTGCTGACTATCCGGAATTGCGCGAGGCTTTGGACAAGTTACAGCTCAACGATGCGGCCCTGACCTACGAGCCGGAAACCTCCGGTGCGCTCGGCTTTGGATTCCGGATCGGCTTCCTTGGCCTGCTGCACATGGAGATCGTGCGCGAGCGCCTGGAGCGTGAATTTGATCTTGACCTGATCTCAACAGCGCCCAGTGTGGTCTATCGCGTGATCATGGAGAATGGCACCGAACTCGAGGTCACGAATCCTTCGGAGTATCCAGCGAACGGCAAGATCGCGGAGGTGTACGAGCCGGTCGTCAAGGCGACCATCCTGGCTCCGGCAACCTACATCGGCACCGTCCTGGAGTTGTGTCAGAGCCGTCGCGGCATCCAGCACGGCATGGACTATCTGTCCGAGGATCGGGTCGAGATCCGCTATACGCTGCCATTGGCCGAGATCGTCTTCGATTTCTTCGATGCCCTGAAGTCGCGTACCAGGGGCTATGGGAGCCTCGACTACGAGCCCTCTGGCGAACAGGCCGCAGACCTGGTCAAGGTTGACATCTTGCTCCACGGTGAGCCGGTCGACGCATTCTCCGCGATCGTGCACGAGGACAAGGCCTACTCATACGGAGTGACGATGACTGCCAAGTTGAGGAAGTTGATTCCCAGGCAGCAATTCGAAGTTCCCGTCCAGGCGGCCATCGGGACGCGAGTGATCGCGCGGGAGACAGTACGGGCCGTCCGCAAGGATGTACTGGCCAAGTGCTATGGGGGCGACATCACTCGGAAGCGCAAGCTGCTCGAAAGGCAGAAGGAAGGCAAGAAGCGGATGAAGATGGTCGGCCGGGTCGAGGTGCCCCCCGAGGCCTTCGTGGCCGCACTCTCTACCACGGATACCGGGAAGGTCGACAAGAAGTAGCTGTGCAACCATCTCTGAGCGAGCAGAGCCTAATAGGGAGGGAGTCTTCATGTTTGCGCTTCAGTTCACCGAGTACGGCGGTCCTGAGGTCCTCAGCGTTGGTGAGTCGCCCGAGCCGCATGCAGGACCGGGACAGATTCGCATCACGGTAAGGGCGGCAAGCGTCAATCCGGCTGACTGGAAGTTCGTCTCGGGCAAGTATGCGCAGGGTAAGCCGCTCGAAGGCATCGGTTATCCGGGCTACGACGCGGCTGGCGTCGTCGACGAGGTCGGAGAAGGCGTGACCGGCGTGGCAGTCGGTGATGACGTGCTTGGTCTCGGCAACCATACCCAGGCAGAGTATGCAGTTCTCGATTCCTGGGCCCGGAAACCGGCGTCTGTCGATTGGGCTGTGGCTGCAGCGGCCGGCGTAGTCGCTGAGACGGCCGAACGAGTCCTGCGGCTGCTGGGCGTAACCGAGGGCACTACGCTCTTCATCGACGGTGGCGCTGGCGGCGTTGGCTCTGCCACAACTCAGGTCGCGAAGGCTCGCGGTGCCACGGTGATCGCTTCAGCCAGTGAGGCGAACCAGGACTACCTCCGTGAGATTGGCGCCACTCCGGTGGTTTATGGCGAAGGCATGGTGGATCGGGTGCGGGCGCTAGACGCCGGAAAGATCGACGCTGTGCTCGACGCGGTAGGCAAGACTCCGATTGAAGATTTGATCAGCCTCGCTCCCGAACCGTCTCGGGTTGTCTCCATCGCCAACTTCGGAGCCGCCGCAGCCGGCGTGCGGGTCACCGGCGGTTCGGCCGACAGCCAGCCCATGAAGGCCCTCGCTGAGGCTGCCGAGCTGCTGGAACAGAGCAAGCTGGTGATCAAGATCCAGACATTTCCCTTCGACCGAGCCGCCGAGGCCTACCAGATCAGCCAGGCGGGCCACGGGCGGGGAAAGCTCGTCCTCGTCCCTGACTGACTGACAAGTCGGCGAGCCCGCGGGCGAGATGAATTTGGGCCAGCCGAGCACTCGCTCCGCAGCCGAAGAGTCGGCAGTGATGTGGCGTACGTCGCCCATGCGGTACTCGCCTGTCACGACTGGCGCAGGCCCGCCCAAACTGCGGCTCAGCTCCGCTGCCATCTCGCCGACGGTCATTACCCACGGCGTCCCGATGTTCAGCGGCGTCAGCCCTACGGGGAGCCGGGCGTGCAGCGCCGCAAGCACCGCCGCTGCCACATCGGAAACATGGATGAAGTTGCGTCGCTGGCAACCGTCGTCGAATACGCGCGGAGGCCGTCCGCGCAGCAAACTGTCGGTGAAACCGACGCCACTCCGGCGTACAGGGTGTCGCGCGGCATGCCAGGTCCATAGACCTTGTGGAATCGGAGTGCGACGACGGTCCCGCCGGTCTCCCGACTCCAGATCGCCGCCAGTTGCTCCCCGTGCGCCTTCGTCGCCGCATAGGTGTTGTGCGGATCGAGGGGCGCCGACGCCGCCACCAGTTCGGGATACAGATCATCACCGCAAGTCGGGCATACTGGGTCGAAGCGCCCACCGTCAAGATCATCCCGACGGCGCGGTGGCGGGCGAAGCATGCCGTGTGCTGCACAGCGGTAGCGGCCCTGCTGCGTGAGGGCGTGTCTCGCCACCCGGCGTCGAAACCCGTGACAGGTTGGCTTCGGGAATCCCGCCGCAGCCGTCGCTGACCGCGACCCGAATATGGCCGTCGTCAGTTCGTCGGCCCTCAAGTCGCAGTGCTAGCTCCGGGTCGGTGTGCCGGATCGCGTTCGTTGTCAGGTTTGTCAGCGCCCTGGCGAGGTCGTCGGATGAACCGAGCACCGCGAGCCGGTCATTGTCTGGTAAATCGATGTCCAGGCGTACGCCTTTTCGCCGAGCCGTTGCCACCGACTCGGACGCCACATCGCTGAGCAGCTCCGTTAGTGACACCATCGTCTGCGGTTTGGCTTTCCGGGTTCCTTGGATGCGCGACAGTGCGAACAGGTCGTCCACCAGAACGCTCATCCGGGCAACAGTTACTCGCAAATGCGTCATCGCTCGTGGCACGTCGTCGATCACACCGTCCTCCAAACCCTCCGACAGAGCCCGCAAGCGTGCCAGCGGCGTACGCAGGTCGTGAGACATGAAGCTGACCAGTTCCTGGCGGGATTGCTCGGCTGCCCGGCCCGCGACTCAGCCAGGGTTCGGCGGGTTTCAGCTAAGTCGTCCAGCACCTCTGCGAGCTCTCGGGGCGCAGCACCGGATTCGGCTGACCTGGCCGTCTCAACCGGCGTGCCGCTTGCTGAATCCGAGACGAGCTGGTGCAAGCCGGCGCCGACGCGGCGAGAAGCATGCGAAATGCGACGCACCAGCCAGGCGCCGAGCGCCGCGAGCAGCAATGACGTCAGCAGTGCGATCAGGATGACCAACGAGTCGTGAGCGGAGAGGAACATCAACTGCACATTGATCAACACCGTTGTTGCCACCGCAACCACTGGCAGCAGGGTGGCGATCGTCAGCTGCTGGCGCAGCGACCGGTAACGCAGGCTCTCGCCTCCGGGGCCGCACTTGTGGCCGTTGTGCTCGTTGGACTTAAACGCGGCACACTAGCCTCGAGACATGCCGTCTGTCATGCCTGAGGGACAGCCTGCACCGCGCGACGGCTCGCTGCCTGAGCAGGCCCGGTCGGAGCTCTCGCTACGACCTCTCGGCATCTACATCCACGTACCGTTCTGCACGACACGCTGCGGATATTGCGATTTCAACACCTATACCGCCGCCGAACTCGGCAGCGAACCAGGAGCCAGCCGCGCGGGCTACATTGACGCCGCGATCCACGAGCTAAAGCTGGCAGCGCGAGTGCTGGGCCCGGAAGCTCCGGCCGTCTCGACGATCTTCATCGGCGGCGGCACCCCGACGGTGTTGCCGCCGGATGACCTTGGTCGACTGATTACCGCGGTGCGTAACCATTTCGGGCTTGCGCCCGACGCCGAGGTGACGACCGAGTCCAACCCGGAGTCCATTGACTTCGCCGGTCTGCACCGGCTGCGCGAGCTGGGCTTCAATCGGATCTCCTTCGGCATGCAGTCCGCTGTGCCTCACGTACTCGCGACGCTCGACCGGACGCATTCGCCGGGCCGGCCGCTACAGGCTGTGACCGATGCCAAGGCAGCCGGCTTCGCCAACATCAGCCTTGACCTGATCTACGGAACGCCGGGGGAGTCGGCGAGCGATTGGCAAGAAAGCCTAGATGCGGCACTATCAACGGCCCCGGAGCACATCAGCGCCTACGCCCTGATCGTGGAGGACGGTACACGGCTGGCGGCTCGGATCCGGCGCGGCGAGCTCCCACCAACTGATGAGGATGATCTTGCCGATAAGTATCTGATCGCCGACGACCGGTTCACTGCCGCCGGCCACACGGCGTACGAGGTGAGCAACTGGTCGACGAGTGCAGCGACCCGCTGTCGCCACAATCTGGGCTACTGGCGCAGCCATCATTGGTGGGGCATCGGTCCAGGAGCGCACAGCCATGTGGGCGGCGTGCGTTGGTGGAATCTCAAGCATCCGCAGGCGTACGCGTCCAGGCTTGCTTCAGGTCTATCACCGGCCCAGGCCCGAGAGCTGCTGTCGCCGGCGCAACGTCGAGTCGAGCGCATCCTGCTCGAGCTTCGCCTCGCTGACGGCCTCTCCACCTCACTGCTCACTACGACCGAGAAGAGTCGTCTGGTTCAACTTGTGGCGCGGCGACTCGCATTGGTCGAGGATGGCATGTTGATCTTGACCCGCAATGGGAGGCTGCTCGCGGATGGGGTGATCCGTGATCTGCTGGACTGACGGGACGCCTGGTGGTTATCTGAAAGGCGTGGCGATCATGGCCATGTTTCCGCTCAATTCGGTGTTGTTCCCATACATGCCGTTGCGGCTCCGAGTCTTCGAGGAGCGCTACTTGATCATGCTCGCTGAGTTGCTGAGGAGCGAGGACGCGCGGTTCGGTGTAGTGCTGATCGAGCGCGGGCGAGAGGTAGGCGGTGGAGAGGAGTGCTTCAGCCTGGGCACGGTCGCCGACATCACGCAGCTTGGCGCCCAAGAAGGCTTTGTCGGCTTGGTCGCTCAAGGCAGCCAGCGCTTCGAGGTCATTGAGTGGATAGATGACACCTTGCACCCATGTGCTGACGTACGCGCAATAGCGGAATTGGAGTGGGACGATAGTCTGTGGCGGCTGCGCAATGAGGCTGAGCAGCTGGTACGCCGCACGCTTGCTGTCGCCAGTGAGTTCGCCGAGAACGTATGGCCGTCCGATGTTGAGCTGTCCGCCAACCCGGTGGCAGCTGCCTGGCAGTTGGCAGCCATCTCACCTCTCAGTGCTCTCGATCAGCTGGCGCTGCTGGGCTCGACCTCGTTCGCGGAGCTGCTTGTCCGGGTCTCGGAGCTGACATATCAGGCCGGGCTAACCTTCGACGCCCCCTGGCCGGACAACCAAACGGAGTAGAACTCTCTGCGAGCGTCGATAGGCGGGCACCGCGCGAGCCGAGGTATTCCGGGCCGCCTACTCAGGCGCTGGTCCGGTGCTGGACCGCGCAACCAAGCTGATCGGCAGCAGCACCTGGCGGGGGCTTGATTGGGCGTCGATCAGCAACCGACCGACATGTTGCCCCTTCTCCCGGATCGGCTGATGAATTGTGGTGAGATCGGCGGCTCTGGCTGCGGGGATGTCGTCGAAGCCACACACTGACACATCGGCTGGGATGCTTAGCCCGCGGCTCGCCAGTGCCTGCAGTGCGCCGAGGGCTAGCACGTCACTCAAGCCGACAACCGCTGTCGGAAGTTGCTCATGGTCGAGCAACCAAATCGCGGCCGTGTTGCCAGACTCGATGGAATTGTGGCCCCCGGAGAGGAACATGACCTGCCCTGGTATCGACTTGCGCAGGCCTGCGACGCGGGCTGCGTAGTCCAGGAGGCTGAGCCCCGTTGCATCCAGGCGCTGCCCGGGACTGCCGGCCGGTTGATTGGTTTCGACGAGGACGGCGATGTCTCGGTGACCCAGCCCGGCCAGATGTTCGCCTACCATCACACCCGCGCCGAAGTCGTCGATGGCCACCCAGCTCGATTCAGGATCGTTGCTGGCGCTGGTCGTCACCAGCCTAATTCCGCGCGCTCTCGCCAGAGTCGCAGCCGGGTGGTCCGCGGGTAGCGAAAGTATGGTCAGAGCGTCGATGTTGGCGTGCCGCACGGCAGTCACGTCACTCTCATCCGTCTCGGCCTGTGATGAGCCGGCGGTCCGTCTGGAGACCGGCATCAATACGATGCTGATCCCGTGTTCTTCGACGACCTCAGTAAGGCCGGTAAGGAACTCGATCGCAAAAGGGTCGGAGAACGCGTACGAGAGCCGCTCGGAGAGGAGCACTCCGACAGCGTCGGCTCGGCCTATTCGGAGGGTTCGTCCCGCGGCGTCCGGGCCCGGGTAGCCGAGGTCCGAGGCCGTGGCCAGGATGCGCTGGCGCAATTGCGGTGACAGCTGGTCGGGACGGTTGTAGGCGTTCGAGACGGTTGCCGGCGAGACGCCGAGCGCGGCGGCGAGGGTCTTGACGGTCATGCGCGCCATTCGTGCCTCGCCCTGCTCGACTGCTGAATCGTTCTAGTCAGCCTATCGGGTCGGCGGCAGACGGGTGGCGGTCGGCAGCGAGTGGCTCGGAAGGAATCGTTTCGGGCGCGATACATCAGGCGTGTCTGTCTGGCCGGGCTCTCCCGGCCAGACGCCAGCTCACCTCTCAGCGCCGCTTCTTGCCCTTCCTGATGTCCCAAGAATCGCTTCCGGGAGTCCAGTTCAAGACGCTGGCGCGCTCCATGAATTCGTCGCTCGTGATGTCGCCGCGTGCAAACCGCTCGGCGAGGATGCGTTTCGCCTCAGCTTCGGGTGAGCGAGTGGTGGCCCATGCCGAGGACCCGAGCTGCCCGTTCCGAACGAGGAAGAACAGCAAGGTGCCCAACACGAGCAGCAAGAACAAGAAGAACATGGCAGCTCCTAAGAATGGTGCGAAGGGCGGCAGTGCGCCGCTGGCGAATGTCGAGGGTTCGCCGGGCCCCCAAGGAGGGCCGTGATGATGACCGAAGCCGCCCTCCAGCGGGATGAGTAGTGGGGTCGTCATGGATCCCATTGTGTGTCGGGCTACCTGTGGCCCGCATCGGCCGAAAAGCGGCTCTTTGACTACGTTCGCTGACGTAGCCAGGATACGGCGATCGGGCGATGTGCGGTCTGGGCTGTCGGTCTAGTGTCAAGGCGACCGCATCTCGTGACCGTTCCACCTCGATGGCGGACTCAGGGCGCGATGCGCGAGCAGCTGGAAGAGGAGGGACCATGCGGGTCGACGCCCGGCGTGCGCTCCTCATCGACTGCGTCCTCGGATTTGCATTGGCGATGACCAGCTGGATGGCCTCATTCTATGTCTGGGGACGTTCCGAGTTCGGCCGACCGGAATGGGGTCACGGACCACCTCGCCAAATGGTCGCCAGCGTTGATCCCTCCCCGTGGGTGCTGCCGGCGGTGACCCTTGTCGCTCTGGGAGTTGCCACCCGGCGAATTTGGCCCCGTGCAGCCTTCATCGCGACGGTCGTTGGGGTGGGCATATATCTGGCGACTGGGTCGACGTTCGCCCCGATCTTTCTGGGACCTGCGCTTGCCGTGTATTCAATGGCGGGTGGCGCGTCGATCTTGACAGGCCAGGCGGCGGCAGGCGCCCCCGGACCAGCGTTTCCACCGCTGCGCAGCTGGGCTCCGCTGCTCATTCTGCTCGTGCCGATGATCATGGCCGGGTACTGGCGGGAGCCTGACTTAGGCCTGCTCGATCCCGCCTTCTACGGTGGGTTGTTGAGCGTGATTGCGATCGCGGTTGTCCCAGCCATGATCGCCCTGCTAGTGCGAAGTCGCCGAGAAAACGAACGGGAAGTCCGTGAGCAGGAACGCCGCCGTTACGCCTACGAGGAACGGCTCCGGATCGCCCGCGACGTGCATGACGTGGTCGGCCACAGTCTTGCTGTGATCACCATGCAAGCCGGGGTCGCGCTTCATCTGCTGGACAAGGAGCGGACCGCTCACCCGCGTCCGGATCAGGTGGCGTCCTCTCTGGAAGCGATCAAGAAGACGAGCCGTGAGGCGCTTGCCGAGCTGCGAACAACACTCGAGGTCTTTCGAGCCGACGCTGAGGAGCCGCGGAGTCCGTTGCCTGGACTGGATCGACTCGACGACCTAGTGGACGGGCTGCGCTCGGCCGGCCGGGATGTGACGCTGATTCGCGAGCAGTCTGATGATGATCTTCAGGAGGTACCTGCGGCAGTGGACCAGGCGGCGTTCCGGATCATCCAGGAGTCGCTCACCAACATCGTCCGGCATGCCCCGGCGGCTCACGCCGCCGTCCGCCTGACTCGCCAGGCCGGAACGCTGACCATCGAGGTGACCGACGATGGACCTGCGGTCAGTGTGCCGCCCGACGGGAACGGAATCCGTGGTATGCGTGAGCGGGCTCGAGCGGTGGGCGGCGCCGTTCGAGTCTCAGTGCATGAGCCGAGCGGGCTGTCGGTACGAGCCGAGCTGCCGCTGGTGGAAGGGGAGGCCCGGTGACCATCTCGGTCGCCCTCGCCGACGACCAGGCCCTGGTACGAATGGGCCTTCGGGTGTTGATCGAGTCTGAAGATGATCTTGCAGTGGCTGGTGAGGCCGAAGACGGACATTCGGCCGTGGATTTGGTCCGGCGCACCCGACCGGACGTGATCTTGATGGATATCCGGATGCCACGGCTCGACGGGATTGCCGCGTTGCGGATGATCGTGAATGATCCGACGCTTGCAGGTGTACGGGTGATCATGCTCACCACCTTCGAGCTCGATGAATACGTCTTTGAGGCGTTGCAGGCAGGTGCGGCCGGGTTTCTGATCAAGGACGCCGAGCCGGCGGACATGTTGCGTGCTATCCGGCTGGTCGCTGCGGGGGAGTCGCTCTTGTCACCGTCGGTCACTCGGCGGGTCATCGAATCGTTCGCATCCAGGTCGCCCATCCTGAAGAAGCATCCGCAGTTGTCGGAGCTGACTGATCGAGAGCGCGAGGTGCTGGCATTGATCGGGGAAGGGCTGAGCAATGACGAGATCGCCCAGCGGTTGGTAGTGAGCCGAGCAACGGCGCGTACTCACGTGAGCCGGGCGATGATCAAACTGCGGGCTCGCGATCGGGCGCAGCTGGTGGTCATCGCCTACCAGTCCGGCTTGGTGCGCTAGACGCCTCAGACAAGCGGAAGACGCGGGCCTCGAGGCGCGGCCTTCTCGGCTGCATGGGCCGCGATCCGCCCGCGCTGCTCGAAGACGAACTCACGTCCCACCGGTTCACCGTGGCCTGGAACAGCTACGGTCGTCGCTGTCATAAGCCCGATCACGGCGTCCAAGGTGGCCGGCCATTCATCTGGAACCGAGTCGGGGCCAAACGACGGCGGACCGGCCGATTCCAGCAAGTCTCCGGCAAACAACACCTCCGCGTCGGGCACCACGACCACGAGGTCCCCCTCGGTATGCCCTCGGCCAAGGTGGGCGACCTCCACTCGCCGGTCACCCAGGTCGACTGCCGTCGCGACCGCTATCTCCACGCTCGGGTGCCCCAACCCTTGAGGGTCGAGGCCTAGCCGCCTTGCGTCGGCTGCGGCTTCTGCGGAGGAGAGTCTGACCTGCACCGACTCATGGGCGATCCGTGGCACGTCGCCAAACGCAGCCAGTCCGAACGCGTGGTCGTAGTGCCAGTGAGTGACCACGACTGCCGTCAGTGGCAGATCAGTCACGCCGGCAAGCGCCGCACGAATCGTACGACCCTGCTCCGGACTCGACCCGGTGTCGACCAGCAGCGTGCGCTGCGCTCCAACGATGAGTCCGAGATTCACCGATTCGGGCTCAGCCACAGCCACGTACACTCCCGATCGCACCTCGGTCCACGCCCCGAGCGCTGGTGTGGCGGCCGGTTCGACAGCCGATGACGACTCGGTCATCACGCTAGACTGGCACTCTGTTTGTGCGAGTGCCAACCCGTACGCCGCATGTCTGCACCCTGCAGGGACGTTTCAGGAAGGAGACGCATGGACGACCGCAAACTCGAAGTGCTCCGCGCCATCGTCGCCGACTACGTCTCCAGCCAGGAGCCGGTCGGGTCCAGATCGTTGGTCGAACGTCACGACCTCGGCGTTTCGCCGGCGACGGTCCGCAACGACATGGCTGCGCTCGAGGAAGAGGGTTACATCACCCAGCCGCACACCAGTGCTGGCCGCATCCCAACTGATAAGGGCTATCGACTGTTCGTGGACCGCCTGGGCTCGCTTAAGCCGCTGTCCGCCGCAGAGCAACGTGCGATCCAGACCTTCCTATCAGGAGCGCTTGATCTGGATGACGTTCTGCTGCGGACGGTCAGATTGCTGGCACAGGTCACCCAGCAGGTCGCGATCGTGGAATATCCCACGCTCAGCCACTCCGTCGTCCGTCATGTCGAGATCGTGTCGATGTCGCCGTCTCGTCTACTGCTGATCCTGATCACCTCTACCGGGAGAATCGAGCAGCGCGCGCTCGAGATTCCAGAGCACGACGATGAAACGCTTGCCGAACTGCGGGCTCATCTCAATGCGGCCACGGTCGGGAATACCTCGCCCCAGGCGGCAGTTCGGTTGAGCAGGTTAAGCGGATCGCTTCCGCCGTCGCTGCAGATGATCGGCCAGGCCGCGATCGCGACTTTGCTGGAGATGGTGAGCAGTGAGGCGTCAGGGAGGATGGTGGTCGGCGGTATGCCAAATCTGACTCGTTACGGCTCTGAGTTCGAGACCACGGTCAAGCCGATGTTGGAGGCACTCGAGGAGCAGGTGGTTTTGCTCAAGCTGCTTGGCGAGGCGACTGCTGACCAAGTGACGGTCCGCATTGGGCAGGAGAATCCATACAAAGAGCTCCAGTCCACGTCGGTGGTAGCCAGCGGCTACGGTAGTCAGGTCGACACCTTCGCGACTCTGGGCGTGATCGGGCCGACCCGGATGGACTATCCGTCCACGATGGCCTCGGTCCGCGCGGTTGCCCGTTATGTTGGCCGATTCCTCTCTGAAGGATGACAAGAACTGGAATGAGCCCTGACTACTACGAGATCCTGGGCATCCCGCGCGATGCGACACCTGAGCAGATTAAGAAGGCGTACCGCCAACTTGCGATGAAGCTGCATCCTGACGTCGCGCAGGAGGCGGATGCGGCTGAGCGGTTTAAGAA
>JBKOZG010000437.1:0-7163 GCA_046725775.1 Actinomycetota bacterium
ACGGCTTCAGCCCGACGAAGAGTACTGCCAAAACCCCTGGTGCGGCTCGCTCTGTCGTCCTGGTCACACCGTAAGCTCCTGGGCCTGGCACGAGTCGCGGAGTCGGAGGCCACCGAGCATCGGTTGTGATCGTTTTGGCCACGTATCTGGGGGTAGGTGCAATCAGAACACCTCTAAGAAGCCGTCGTAGCTGAAGCGGAAGGAGAGCCATGACGCGCAACCCTGAGTTTGGCAACGTCACCGGGACCAAGGACAAGGACTACGACATCATCTGGTTCACCGAAGCCTGCCTGAGCAATGTGCTGCGGCTCGAGACCTACATCGAGGATGCCGCGCTTTCTGGAGATGATGAACTGGCTGATTTCTTTCGGAAGGCGCAACATGAAAGCCGCAAAGGTGCCGAGGAGGGGAAGAAGCTGCTCGCCATGCGCCTGGTGATGCCTTAAAGAGGCCCATACGCAACGAAAGGAGTTTCTATGGCGGTCACCAGCTTCAATGACTTCGATCTGGCAGATGCCGACCGCGAATGGGACGGTGATGCAGCCGAGAAGCGAGTGCGCAAATGGGCTGATGCCGAAGACGAGCCGAACCAGAAGTACCGGGACGCACATGTCTGGTATGACGCCGACAGCAAGGACAACTTCACTGCGTACAAGCTGCTCATCTGCGATGTCGTCAACGGCAAGCTCCGCGCTGTGCCGCGCGCGGTAATGGCCGCCGGCGGCATCATGCAGGGTGCTCGTGGCGGCGTTGACATCCCGGAGGCAGATGTGGACCGAGTCAAGGGCCACCTAGCCAAGTACTACCGCAAGATGGATCGCACGCCGCCCTGGGAAGACTGACGCCTGGGCCGGCGCAACTTCAGGACCTGGTCATCGAGAGGCCTGCGGCTGCGAGCCCACGAAGCGCGTCGTCGACAGGCAACGGGCTCCATGCATGCCTGGCCCTGGGGAGTTGATCAAATACCCGACCGTAGCGGCCCAGCGTGCCAATGTCATGGGGGAAGCGTCCGGGATCGAGCCCATCGAAGTGTGCGGCCGCACCATGCCGACGCACCACCGCCTGAAACTCGTCGGGTGTGGCAATCCCCGGTGAGTCGGTGCCGTGCTCGAACAAGAACACGTTCACGTCCCGATATGGCTCGGCCTTGTCGAGATACTCCTCAAGCGAGTGCAACGCCGGCTGCACTGCAAAATGCATCCAGAACGGCACGGCTGCGGCGCAGATGGTCAGCCAGGGATCGCCCAGAACGAAACAGGGCACGACAAGGCGATTTGCCGGTTCGCCACGAGCGCGATACCAGTCGCGCATGACTGTCGCCACCGCGGCAGCGGGCGTCTGCGGCCCGACGTAGCCAATCTCGGCGTGGCGATAGCCGCGCTGATTGCACCAGGTGCGTACGTCGTCGCGAAAGGCCGGGTCGAGGCCCCACTCGGATTCGGCCGCCTCGTCATTCGGCGCCGGCGTGTGCGATCGTGCCAGGTACCCCTCCGGCGGCGTGCCGCCACGGCCACCGGCCTGAAAGACATGTCGCGGGCTGAGCCGAGTCACCGGCCAGCTGGAGCTGTCATTAACGACAATCACAGTCCCGCCCGGGGCCAGATGGTTCTCCACGAAGGCCGCGTACGCGTCAGGCAGCCGGCGCCACTTGACGCGGAAGTAGCTCATCCGCTCCGCCATCAAGACGTCCTGCAACTGGTCGTGCATGTGGTGCAGCACGATGTCGGGATTGCGGTCCAGCAGCGCTGGCGCGACGGAACGGCCGAACTCCATCGCATCGTCCGGGCGGTCAGTATCGCCGACCCGGGCGACCGGCACCAGCACCGTGTCGGGCAGCCAGGGCACCTGCATCGCCGCGTTGAGGTGGGTCAGCGCCCCGTTGCTCGATCCGAGCAGTATGGCCGGGTAGCGCCGCGACGGATAGCGATCCGCGAACGACTCTGCGACGGCGGCCAAGTTGACATCGTTCAGCCGCTGCGGATTGATCCCCTCCGAGGCGCCGATTCTGGTATAGACACCGCGCAGCAGTGACCACGGCAACCGGCTAGCGGCACGCACGGCGAGACCGGCTAGAGCCGAGCTGCCGAGGTGAGGAAATGGCTGGCCATTAAGAGCTGCGACTGTGGCGGCGTGCAGCACGCTGGCCGAATCGAAGGCCGCCACGACCTGCGTGGGATCCAGATCGCTCACGCCGCCAGCCTCGCAGGCTCTTCGGCTGTCATACTTGCTTGGTCGTCCGGACAGATCGGTCACCCTCCCTACTCGGGCCTCACCCGCTTGCGCGCTCAGCCCACCAGCCCGTCGACAAACCGCAGGAACCTGGCCGAGTCATCCTTGGGCCAGGAGTGGCTCACACCCGGGATCAGCACCAGTCTGGCGCCGTTCATCTCCGCCAGCGAGGAGGCGTAGCTGTGGGTTGTCAGCTGGTCGTACTCGGTGTGGATGATCGTCACGGCCCCGCCCACTTTGGGAAGGATCTCTTCGATGTGCAAGTGGATTGCTGATGCAGATCCGCGGAAGATCCGGATGACTCCGGCCCGGGACCAGTCCGGCAGATGGCTGAGGTAGCCGGCCTTGTCGTGCGGATCACCCCGCACGAACACCAACGACTGCTTGGTCATGGAACGATACGCCGGATCGATGGTCGGGCTGATCAGCACGAGGCGCTCCACCAGGTCCGTCAAAGATGCGGCGACCGTGGCCGCTTGGGTGCCGACCGACAGACCAATCAGCACATCCACCGGAGCACCCTCGCGATCAATGTCTGCCGCCAGGTTGCACCCGTACCGCTCAAGATCATGATCGATGCCACGCCAGGTGGGCGGCGACAACAACCTGGCGTCATAACCGTTGTCCCGCAGGTGCCGCACGGGTGGTTCGGCGTACGCGTGGACCGCCAGCCCGGGTACCACAATCACGCGGGCCGAACCAGTCGTGTGCGCCACGTGTCCTCTATACCCACAAACCGAGCCACCCGAGTTGGCTGTAGCGCCTGGCCCCATCAGTCCAGATCCGAGGTGGCGTGCGATCGGCCTCTCGTGGGGGATGCCATCAAGGTCTGGGTAGGTGCCAGTCGCGGATCTCCGGCAGATCCTCCAGGTGCTCGACCACGTAACTGTTGTGCTCCCGCAGCTTCTTCTCACACCACGCCAGCAGTTCGGAGGAGCCGGCCAGAGTGCGACGCGCATGGCTGATTGCGTCCATGACGAGGTGATATCGCGTGACCCGGTTAAGCGTTGTCATGTCGAACGGGGTAGTGGTCGTCCCCTGCTCGATGAAGCCGCGGACGTGAAATCGATCCGCATCCGGACGACCATGCACGACCTGATGAATCGCGCCAGGGAATCCGTGAAACGCGAAGATCACGTCGACCGACTCGGTGAAGAGCTCGGCGAACTGCATGTCGTTCATGCCATGCGGATGATCTTTCGGCCGGATCAGCCCCATGAGGTCGACGACGTTGACGACTCGAGTATGCAGTCGAGGCAGCCGATCGCGCAGGATCTGGGCCGCGGCCACGGTCTCCATCGTCACAATGTCTCCAGCGCAGGCCAGCACAATGTCAGGCTCCTGGCTGCCATCGTCGTTTCCCGCCCACTCCCAGATGCCCGCGCCGCGTGCGCAGTGCTCAGCAGCCTCGTCCAGACTGAGCCACTGCAGCTGGGGCTGCTTGTCGATCACGATCAGGTTCACATACGACGTTGATCGCAAACAATGATCAGCCACCGAGAGCAGGCAGTTGGCATCGGGCGGGAAGTAGATCCGCGCGATTTCGCCGCGATGGGTCAGCACGATCTGGATCAGCCCAGGCCCCTGGTGGGAGAACCCGTTGTGATCATTCCGCCATGCGGTGGACGTGAGCAGCACATTGAAACTGGGAATCCTGGCTCGCCACGGCAGCCGCGCCGCCTCCTCAAGCCATTTGCTGTGCTGCACGGTCTGAGAGGCGCTCACCATGGCAAACGCCTCGTATGTGGCAAACATGCCATGCCGTCCTGTCAGGGTGTAGCCCTCGAGCCATCCGTGGCAGTTGTGCTCCGACAACACCTCCATCACGCGGCCGTCATGGGAGATCTGCACATCCCCGGGTTCGATGCGCTCCATGAAGGCACGATCAGACACCTCGAACACCTCACCGAGCCGGTTGCTGTTGGTTTCATCGGGACAGAACAAGCGGAAACGGTCGGGATTGCGGCGGTAAATCTCAGCGAGCATCGAGCCGAGCTGTCGGGTCGACCCGGCGCGCTCCGAGCCAGGTGAGTCAACTGACACGGCGTAGTCGGCGAAGTCAGGCAGATCGAGCGGTCGGCTGACGAGCCCACCGTTGGCGTGCGGTGATGCACTCATCCGCAATTCTGCCGGCGGGTTCGCTTCCCGGACGAGCTCGACTGGTACGCCATCGGAATCGAACAGCTCCTCCGGCCGGTATGAGCGCATCCAATTCTCCAGCAACCGCAGATGATCTGGGTTCTCCCGTACGCCAGACAACGGCACTTGGTGTGACCGGAAGGTGCCGGCAACCTGAATACCGTCGACCTCGTCGGGTCCGGTCCAGCCCTTCGGGCTGCGCAAGATGATCATGGGCCAACGGGGGCGAGTGTCGGTCTTTCTTGCGGCCCGTGCCCTGAGCTGAATCTTTATGATCATCTGATACGCGGTGGCAAGTGCCGCAGCGAAGCGATGATGCATGGCCGGGAGGTCCGAGCCTTCGACCTCGATCACCTCGTAGCCGTGACCCTCCAGCAGCGATCGGACTTCGGCGCGTGGCTTTCGCCCCAGGACAGTCGGTCCCCCGATCTTGGCGTCGTTGAGATGCAAGATCGGCAGTACCGCTCCGTCCCGCACCGGGTTCAGAAACGAGATTCCTTTCCAGGACCCCTCGAGCGGCCCAGTCTCTGCTTCCCCATCGCCAACGACGGCAATCGTCAGCAGGTCGGGGTTGTCAAACACCGATCCAAAAGCGTGCATGAGCACATAGCCCAGCTCACCTCCCTCGTGGATGGATCCTGGCGTAGTGACCGAGACATGGCTTGGGATTCCACCTGGGGTGGAGAACTGGCGGAACAACCGATGAATACCCGGTCGATCTTGACTCACCTGGGGATAGATCTCGCTGTATGTGCCTTCAAGCCAGGAGGCCGCGACAAGTGCAGGGCCACCGTGTCCGGGACCGGTCAGGTAGATCGCCTGCTGGCCGGTCAGGGCAATGAGCCGAGACGCGTGGACGTAGACGAAGGAGAGTCCCGGGCTAGTTCCCCAATGGCCCAGCAGCCGTGGCTTGATGTCCTCGGCGCCGAGCGCCCGCTCCAGCAATGCGTTGTCTTTAAGGTAGATCTGGCCGATTGTGAGGTAGTTGCAAGCTCGCCACCACGCATCTACGGCAGTTACTTGGCGATCGGACAAGGCAGCAAGTTCGTCGCGGGTCACGTCTAAGGTCACACATAGAGTCTGGTACGTGTCCGGCTCAACAGCGAGGGCCGAAGGTCACTCGGCCGGGCCGATTCGCATGCATCGCTTATCGACTTTCCGGAGAGTTCCCACCCGTCCGTCGCCGCAGGGTTGCTCCGTACACGGCCGCCTGTGTCCGCCGTTGCATGCCGAGCTTGGTGAGCAGGCCGGATACGTAGTTCTTGACGGTCTTCTCTGCCAGGAACAGCCGTTCACCGATCTGCCGGTTCGTGCATCCGTCAGCGATCAAATCGAGGATTTCACGCTCCCGCGCGGTCAGGGTGCTGGCTAGCGGATCAGCCTCGACGGGATTTCGGAGCCGATTGAGCAACTTCTCTGTCACCGCCGGATCCAGCAGCGATCGCCCGGCCGCGACCTGCCGAATGCCCTCCACCAAGTTGTTGCCACCGATCTGCTTGAGCAGATATCCCGAGGCCCCAGCCATCACCGCGGCAAACAGCGCTTCGTCGTCATCATATGAAGTCAGAATCAAGCACCGGATGTTCTCGTGGGACGAGCGGATCTCCCGGCAGACGTCGATGCCGCTCCCATCGGGCAACCTGGCATCGAGCAGGGCGACATCGGGTGCGGCTGCCGGGATGCGACGCAAGGCCTCGGCGGCGGTCGCGGCCTCCCCGACGATGAGAAGATCGTCGGCAGCTGTGAGCAAGTCGATCAGTCCTCGCCGAACCAGCTCGTGATCATCAAGGATGAAGATTCGGATGGGCTTGACGCTCGTCACGAGTGAAGCGGGATCGACCATTGCAGCCGCAGACCCCCCTCCGGTGCATTACCGACACTGAAGTCGCCGCCGTAACGCTCAGCACGACGGTGCAGGTTTGCCAAGCCGCTGCGTCGGGTGCTATGGCCCAAACCGATTCCGTTGTCGGTGACGGTGAGGGCAAGGCGCTGCCCGTCGGCTTGGATCCAGACTCGGATCTTAGACGCTTGAGCGTGTTTGGCGACGTTGGTCAACGATTCCCGCAGCACCGCCTCCACATCCCCGACGATGGCGTCGTCAACGACTGTGTCCAATGGCCCCACGAGTTGTATGTCAGGACGGATCGGCAGCACAGGTGCAAGCTGATCGACAACCGCGAGGGCGCTAGCACGCAGCGATCGGGACGAATTCTCGCGGAGTGCGAAGATCGTGGACCGGATCTGCTGGATCGTCTCGTCGAGCTCATTGACGGTGCGGGTCAGGCGCTGCTCGATGATCTCCTCGTTCACGGTCGCAGCGATGCTTTGCAAACTGAGTCCCGTGGCGAAGAGCCGCTGGATGACGTGATCATGGAGGTCGCCGGCAATGCGCCACCGATCTACCAGGACGCCGAGCCGCTGTTGATCAGCTCGAGCGTCGCTCAGTTCCAGGGCGATGGCAGCCTGACCCGCGAAAGTTTCAGCCATGTCTAGGTCGGCGTCAGTGAACGGTGTGTGTGTGGTGATCCGGCCAGCTACGATCGCACCGCGAGGACCGGTTTCACCTCTCAGCGGAAGTGCCATGGCCTGGCTCACCGGAACGTACGGCCGTAGATGCAGATAGACACCTGGTAGCTGGTCGACAGCCTCGAGTCGCACGCCGTGACCCTGCTGCATCGCCCGCCAAGCCACGCTGCCGTCCTTGGGGTAACGAAGTCCGACAAGCTCACGTTCGGCGGCCCCGGTAGCAACGACGACCTCCAACTGGCCCGGATCATCGCTGGTCGGTCTGACTA
>JBKOZG010000400.1:0-21792 GCA_046725775.1 Actinomycetota bacterium
CTCCAGCACCCAGTCCTCGTAGCGTTTGCCCGGATAGAAGGGGCAGGTGTCTCCACAGCCCATGGTGATCACCACGTCGTATTCGCGTACGGCCTGGTCGGTGAGGATCTTTGGTTTCTCCGCCGCAATGTCGACGCCGACCTCAGCCATCGCCTGAACGGCCGCCGGGTTGACCCGATCGGCAGGCTCCGATCCGGCTGAGCGGACCTCAACAGCGCCTGCTGACAGCTGCGAGAGG
This sequence comes from Actinomycetota bacterium, assembly GCA_046725775.1. GTDB lineage: Bacteria > Actinomycetota > Actinomycetes > Propionibacteriales > Propionibacteriaceae > Microlunatus. Next base: position 239 of record JBKOZG010000400.1, read on the forward strand.
AACGCCGCTGCCATTTGCGACCGGCCGGCGTTGTGGACACAGACGAACAACACGCTTGGCTTCGACATGTGGCCTCAACTTTTCTCGGGGATGTGATTTGGATGCGGGACGACGGCCCGCCCGGCGATCACCGGGGCGTCTGCGAAAAAGAACCTGACCAGGCCAAGGCCGACGAGCCCGCCGACCAGCTGGGCGGCGATGAAGTACAGCGCCGATGTCGGCGCGATGCCGGCGAAAGTGTCGGAGAAGATCCGGCCAACCGTTATGGCCGGGTTCGCGAATGACGTGGAGCTGGTGAACCAATACGCTGCCCCGATATAGGCGCCGACCGCGGCCGCCGACAATGCGGCCCGCCCGGTCCGGGCCAGGGCAAATACCAGCAGCACCAGACCCGCCGTGGCCACCACCTCTCCCAGACCGTGACCGAGGCTTATTCGGTCCTTGGCCGAGATCTGAAGCGCGGGTAGGTCGAACATGATGTTGGCCAGCAGCGCACCGAAAATCGCCCCGACCAGCTGCGCCGCCGCATAGAGGGCCACGCCGGCGGCGGACAAGCCCTTGCCCGGTCGGCGACGGGTCAGCAGCCAGTCAACCGCCGATACCACCGGGTTGAAGTGACCGCCGGAGATGGGTCCGAATACCAAGATCAAGACCGCCAGTCCGAATACCGTCGCTGTGCTGTTTTCCAGCAGCTGCAAGCCACCATCGGACGGCGACAATCTGGCTGCGGCAATCCCGGATCCGACCACAACCGTCACCAGCATGGCGGTGCCGATTAGCTCGGCCAGCAGCGGCCGCCGCGCTGTCAAGGCGCTGGGCTTGACGGCTGACATATCTCAACAATACTTGACTCAATATCAATGGAGGCAAATGTGGCCCAGAACCTGGACCGCCGAGCAGCCGTCTTCGCAGCGCTCGGTGAACCTGTCCGGCTAGCCCTGCTGGACCGCCTAGTCGCCGGCGATGCCTCACCCGGTGAGCTGGCCGCTGACGTCGGCCTACGCAGCAACCTGCTCGCACACCATCTGCGCGTGCTCGAGGACGCAGGCATCATCCGTCGGGTCCGGTCCGAAGGCGACCGGCGACGCAGCTATGTGCAACTACGCGTTGACCAGCCGACGGTCTGGGCGGCCGCCATCTCCGGCCGCATGCCAAACAACCTTCCCACCGGCCCCCGGGTGGTGTTCGTGTGCACGGCGAACTCGGCCCGATCTCAGCTCGCCGCCGCCATCTGGAACCAGCTGAGCACCATCCCAGCCGCCTCGGCTGGAACCCACCCTGGCCCACGCATACACCCGATGGCCGTCGCCGTTGCTCAGCGTCACGGACTCCGTATCGGACGCGACCGCCCGGAGCCGCTCGATGCTGTCCTTCACGATGATGATCTGATCGTTGCCGTCTGCGACAACGCTCACGAGAAGCTCGGCCACACCATTCCGCGGCTGCACTGGTCGATTCCCGACCCAGTGCCAATCAATACCAACGCCGCCTTCGAGCGCGCCTATACCGACATCAGCCGCCGCATCCACCACCTCGCCGACCTCTATGCCCCAGCAAAGAGAGCAGGGCGCTCACCGACGAAGTAATGCAGACCGCCGACTTCGTGATCACCATGGGGTGCGGGACACCTGCCTGATTTACTCCGGGCGCAACTACATGGACTGGCCAGTGGCTGCCCCTATCGGACAACCGTTGGAGGACGTAGGGCGCATCCGTGACGACATCGACTCTCGCTTGAAAGCCTTATGTCACGAGATAAACATCACTCTCGCGTGCGGGGTGACGAAAGTGATCTTGAAAGCACGCGAGCGTGTTGATCTTGAAGCGGCCGCTTGGCCACCGATGAGGGGAAGATTCGACGTCCCGTTCGCCATTCAACCAATGTGCATCCCCATGGAGCCGGACGCGCCAGGTAATTCCCACTATCTGACGCGAATCGGCCTGTGACGGGCCTAGTGTCGCGGGTCGTGACCGCTGGCCGGTCTCTGTGTTGCTTAGGGCGAGGATCGGTGGCGTCGGAGGGTGAGCGATGAGTCAGCAGGCGATGTGGAGGCGGCGGTGTTGGCGGCGTCTGACACGCGCCCGTCGCGAACGCAGGAGCCGACGGGGTATCGAGAGCCGTTCCGATCGAGGTCCAAGATCATCAGGCGGTAAAGAGCCCAAGATCATTAGGCCGTCGACGGGTACGCCGAGAGGCTATTGCTCGCTCAGCGCCATGTCCACAGGTCCCGGCGGCGATTGCGGAATGCCGTTCTTTCCGGACGATTCAGATTTACGGGCGACCGATCAGCCGATTTCCCTGTCAGAAGCTCGACCAGCCGAGGAGCCGATCTTGAGACGGTGTGGGAGGTTTATTGATCATGAGCAGGCGAACTGACCTGGCCGATGTTCCGGCCGTGCTCTATGGCGTGGAAGAAGCGGCAGCGGCGCTTCGATTGAGTCGGTCGGTGCTCTACGAGCTGATCAGGTCTGGTCAGCTGCGGACGGTCAAGCAGGGGCGTCGCCGTCTGGTTCCGGTGTCCGCGCTGGCTGAGTACGTGGCCAGTTTAAACTCCGGCGTCGCATGAGTACCCGTCGTTCTCGTGGAGACGACGGCTTGCATTGGGATCAGCGCCGTCAGCGTTGGGTCGCGACGGCGACCGTGGGCTATGACGGGCGGGGGAAACGGCTCGTGCGGCACAGCTACGGTCGAACCAAGACCGTGGCAAAGGCGAAGCTTCGCGACCTGCTCCGCAGCCGTGAGGATGGTGTGGTCCTTACGCGGGACGGTTATACGGTGCGCCAAGCGGTTGAGGACTGGCTTGAGCACGGCTTGAGTAGCCGCGATAAGGCGACGCGTCAGGCGAACCGCCATCTGTGCGAGAAGCACGTGCTTCCGTACCTCGGGGCGCGGAAGCTGCGCGATTTGACTGCCACTGAGGTTGATGAGTGGCTCGCGACCCTGGCCACGTCGTTGAGCACCCGAACCCTCCAGGGGGTCCGGGCTTGTCTGAATCGAGCAGAGCGACGCGCAATGGCGCGCGACAAGGTGAAGAGGAACGTCGTCGAACTCACCGAGGTGCCCGCTGGCCTACCGGGCCGCCCCTCGAAGGCCATGACTGCTCAACAGGCTGACGATGTGATTACCAAGATGGCCTCTGACCGGATGCATTCTTACGTCGTGGTGTCCTGCTGACCGGGGCACGCACTGAGGAGCTGCGTGCGCTGCGGTGGGATCACGTTCATCTGGAGGGACGACCGGATGTCACGCCGCCAATTCCGCCCTTTGTCGAGGTGTGGCGCTCCGTGCGCGCGGGCGGCGACACAAAGACCATGAAGTCGCGCCGAACGATCGCGCTTCCGGACCTATGCGTCAGGGCGCTCGTCACTCTGCGCGCTCAACAGATGCCGAACGCCGTGCAGCTGGCGAGCAGTGGCACGAGACAGGCTTGGTGTTCACGACGCGGCTCGGTACCGCGATGGATGCTGCAAATGTGCGCCGGGACTTCCGCCGCGCCCTGGCGTTAGTTCCTGGCCTGAAGCCCGAGGAGTGGACGCCACGTGAGCTTCGGCATTCATTTGTCTCGCTGCTCTCAGACGCGGGCCTGCCGATCGAAGACGTGTCCCGGCTCGTGGGTCACAGCAGCACCAGCGTGACGGAACTCGTCTACCGGCATCAAATCCGTCCCGTTGTCCAGAGCGGGGCGACGATCATGGATCGGCTCTTCGGTTCACCAGGCGACCGGCCGCTGTCGAGGCTGTCGCCGTCGACAATGGGATCGAGAGCCGAGCGAGGCCCCCGGTGACACGCAATAGCTTCTCGGCGACGATAGTCACTCAGTTCGTCACTCAGCCCTGGTGATCAACTTGAGTACCACCGCCGAAATGCCCTCTGACAAGGCGAACAGTGTCGGGGTGACAGGATTTGAACCTGCGACCTCTTCGTCCCGAACGAAGCGCGCTACCAAGCTGCGCCACACCCCGTAGCTGCACCAAGCCTCGGAGAGTCTAGCCCATCTGCTCGTTGCTGCTCGGGTCGTTCCTAGGTGATCGGTGCTCGGTCGACGGTCGTCAAGGTGAGAAGCGTTGCCTCGGGAGGGCACGCGAAGCGGATGGGTGCATAAGGTGACGTCCCGAGGCCGGCCGACACATGCAACCATGCAGTTCGGCCGCCTGCGCTGTGTTTCGAAAGGCCTTTGGCGCGCCGCGGATCAAGATCACAGTTGGTGACCAGCGCTCCATAGAACGGGACGCACACCTGGCCACCGTGGGTATGGCCCGTCATGATCAAATCGTGCCCGTCGTAAGCCATGGCGTCGATCACGCGGCGGTACGGGGCATGGGTCACGCCGATCGCGACGTCGATCTCCTCACGGTTGATGGGCCCGGCGACTTCCGCGTAATGATCTTGGTACAGGTGAGGATCGTCAGTCCCACGGAAGCCGAGCCGTACCCCTTTGATCTCCAGAGATGCGCGGGTGTGAGTCAGGTCGATCCACCCTGCCTCCTTGAAACCTCGTCCAAGATCCTGCCAGGGCAGCGTCCGCTGCGAACGACGATCGCGCTTGCTCGGGCCCTCGAAGTAGCGCAGGGGATTCTTGAACGTCGGGGCGTAGTAGTCGTTCGATCCCCATACGTACACACCCGGACGATCAAGCAAGCGACCGAAGCTGGCGAGCACGAACTGCACAGCCTCGTCATGCGCGAGGTTGTCGCCGGTGTTGATCACCAGGTCCGGCTCCAGTGCGTCCAACGTGGACAGCCAGCGCTGCCGAGCCCTGGCATGCGGCAACATATGGACGTCGGAAATGTGCAGAATGCGAATGGGCTGCGCACCCGACGGAAGGACCGGGACATCGACCCGACGGAGCCGGAACGCATTGACCTCATAAAGCCCCGCGTACGCCAGACAGCTGACGCCAAGCGCCCCAACGCCGAGCAGGCTCCTGACAACAGCGGTGGTTGCGCGGTTCCGAGACATAATCAGAAGGCTACAAGTGAGCCGGCTGACACACTGGTCGCATGTCTGTTGCACCAAGCTCTCTCAAGGAGCGCCTCCGGTTGGATCTGACCGCCGCTATCAGGGATCGCAACAAGATCAGGTCCGGCACGATCCGGATGGTGCTGACGGCGATCACCGAAGCCGAGGTTGCCGGTTCGGAGGCAGTCGAGCTCTCCGATCAGCAGGTGCTAGACGTGGTCATCCGGGAGGCCAAGAAGCGCCGTGAGGCGGAGGCAGCGTACGCCAATGCCGGTCGCGCCGAACTGGCCGAGAAGGAGCGTGCTGAGTCCGACGTACTGGCTGACTACCTCCCGCAGCAGTTGACACAAGAAGAGATTGCGGCCATCGTCGGCGACGCCATCGCATCCACTGGAGCTGCCGAGCTCGGTATGAAGGGCATGGGCAAGGTCATGGCGCAGGTGACACCGCAAACCAAGGGCAAGGCCGACGGCAGTGCGGTCGCAGCTGAGGTCAAGCGCCAACTGTCGTTCAGTGAGGGACCGCTCACCACCTAGCAACACCTCGAAGTAGTCAAAAGGCCCCGTCGCGGCGCAGTCCTGGTGGACCGCTAGCGGCGTGGCGGGAAGATCCGGGGCAGTTTAGGACCCGGACTTTGCTGCTGCTGCTGCTGCTGCTGTTGTTGTTGTTGCTGTTGCTGTTCTTGCTGTTGCTGCTTCTTCTTTTCTTCTGCCCTTCTCCTGGCCGCGGCCCTCTCCGCGGCGACGACGGCCGGATCCCGCCCGTTTGAGTACACCGCATAGATCGTTCCGAACTCCGAGATCCAATCACCGGAACCGGGTGACCAACCTATGAACCCGTACTTAGGCACGCTGTCGCTGTAGACGTCCTGCCTCTCAACTGTGAAGCCGAGGCGCTCCAGCTTCCTGGTCGCGGCGGCGAGGCTCAGGCCGCTGAGGTTCGGCACTCGAACCTGCTCGCCAATCTGGATCTTCCGCGGAGGCTGGTTGAAGGACGTCTTCGGGATCTGCTGGAAGTACTTCTCCATGACCGGCCTCCAGATCTTCAAGCCGGCGTCGCCGCTTCCGGAGCCCTCGAGATAGACCCCGGTGGACGGTACCCGATAACCCCTCACACCGGAACGACGGTAGTAACCCGACCCCTTGACGAAGGGCCTCTTGGTGTTGTCGATGGAGATCATGGCCACGCCGGCGATTTCAGGCGTGTAGCCGGCGAACCACACTGCCTCGTTGCTGTCGATTGTTCCGGTCTTGCCTGCGATGTCACGACCGTCGGAGATCTTGGCGCGCTTGCCGGTGCCCTGATCGACTACCGATTTCAGGACCCTGTTAACTCCATCGGCGACATCCTCGTCAACCACCCGACGGCAGTCGCCGTCCGGCACGGCGAGGTTCTTGCCACCCCGCGTAGTGATCTTGGAGACGATGATCGGATCGCAGTGGATGCCGCGGGCGGCGAAGGTGGCGTACGCCTCGGCCATGGAGAGCGGGCTCACCTCGACGGTGCCTAGGGTGAATGACGGCTTGTCCTGGAACTGCTTGACAATATTCACCGCGGGTTGGCCGATGCGTGCTCCAACCTTGACGCCGGTCTTCTGGGCCATCTTGGTGACGCGGCACATGCCGGTCGCCAGCTCCAGCTGGATGAAATAGGTGTTGACCGAGAACTGCGCAGCCTCCATCATTCCGATGGACTTGCTGTGTCCGACCGCATTCTGCACGACCCAGCGGTCCCAGACACGCTCACGCCCACGGCACGAGGTAAAGCGTCTGCCCGTGAAGTTGAACGGTGACCTCGCGTTGAACGTCTTGTTGATCGGTATGCCCTTCTCCAACGCTGCGGCGAGCGTGAACAGCTTGAAGGTTGATCCCGCCTGATAGCCCTGAATTCCACCCATTGCCGGTTCCGCGGCCAAGTTCCAGTAGGTCTGGCCCTTCTTCGCGTCATTGCCCATCACCGGCCTGCTTTGTGCCATGGCGATGATCAGGCCGGTCCCCGGTTGGATCATGTTCATGGTGGAGATGACCGGATCCCTCGGGCCAACGACCGCGCTGACCTTCCCTTCGGCCAAGTCCTGGATCTTGGGGTCGATCGCGGTCTGAATCACCAGCCCACCGCGGTTGATCATGTTCTCGCGGTCCTCTTCTGTCTTGCCGAGGCTCGGTGTGTTGACCAGCGCACGTCGCACGTAGTCGCACAGGAACGGGTACCGGCTGCCGACGCAGCCGTTTCGGGTCTTCTTGACCAGTTCCTGGTCGAATCCGGTTTGCTTGGCTTCTTTTGCCTGGTCGAGCGTGATCAATTTGAGTTCGACCATGCGGTTCAGCACGACATCGCGACGGTCGAGTGCTGCGCTGGGGTTGCGGATCGGATTGTTGGTGTCCGGGTTCTGCACCAGCCCAGCCAACAGCGCCGCCTGGGCCAAGGTGAGCTTGGAGGCCTGAGTTGAAAAATAGTGCTTGGCCGCTGCCTCGACGCCGTACGCGCCCGCGCCGTAGTACGCAATATTGAGGTAGCGCTCCAGGATCTCATCCTTGGTGAACTTCTTCTCCATCGCGATCGCGTAGCGCAGCTCGCGAATCTTGCGTTGCATCGTCGGCGCCTGGGCATCTTTGACGCATTTGGAATCACCCCTGGCCTGGCACTGTTCGATCTGCACCATCTTGACGTACTGCTGGGTGATCGAAGAGCCACCTTGAGTGATCCCGTCGCCGGCGGAGTTGCGTACCAGCGCACGCATGGTGCCCTTGAAGTCCAGCGCCCCGTGTTCATAGAAGCGGTGGTCCTCGATGGCGATCTGCGCCTGCCGCATGATCGGAGCGATGCTCTTCAGCTTCACCGGGATCCGGTTCTCGTCGTAGAAGAACGCGAGGGTCTTGCCGTCGGCCATGAGCACCTTGCTGCGGGTCGCCGGCGCAGGTGTTGCGAGCTCGGCCGGCAGGCTCTGCAGTTCTGCGGCTGCGGCGTTGCTGGTAACCCCGGCCATGCCCGCGAAAGGAATGAACAATCCGGCTACCAGAACACCGGCGAGAACACTGACGACGACGAACATCACCAGCGAGTACGCGAGGCTCCCCGCGCGCTTCGGCGTAAACGGCACGAGGCCCAGCCTACGGGAGCAGCCGGCCCCCATCGAATCACGTACTGATACCAAATCTTGATCTGAGGACACTTTTGGGCCCAAAGTCAAGCACCCAAAGGTCACAAAACGGCAAACATCCCGAAACGAATCTAGTCACATCGAAGAGTGCGTGCGTAGCGTTTCATACCGCCGTGCCAGATGGGCCGGGGAAATGCCCGGCACGGCGAAAGTTTCACGAAGGGGAGATGCAGCGTGCCTGCAGTGCAACGTGAAGACTGGACCATGCGCGCCAAATGCCGCGGGATGCAGGATGCCCTGTTTCCGGAGGCGTCCGATCAGAAACGAGCCAGACTCGTCTGCTCGGGATGCCCGGTGCGTTTCGAGTGCCTGGCCGAGGCTCTGGACAACCGGATCGAATGGGGCGTTTGGGGCGGCATGACCGAACGGGAGCGGCGGTTGCTGCTCCGGCAGCGGAGTGATGTCACCTCGTGGCGCTCGGTCCTGCTCGGTAAGTCGAACCAGCAAGCGGCTCAGCCGGTGCCGTCGGGCTCTCAGTCCTTGTCGGACAGGAGCGCGCCGACGCGGCGCAGTGCCGCCAGATCGGTGACGTCGGTCGGCAACGACTGAACCTGAGTTTGGGCCACCGTCGGACGAGCCGCCGCGAAGCGTTCCATCATTCGCATCTCGGCTTCGATCACGCGCATCAGATTGGCGTGACGGCGTAGGGCCTCGACTTCCAATACGGCTGAGGTTCCCGCGAGGTCCTCGGCCAGGGAGAGCGCCCGTTCCGGCGAGATCGCTAGGGCAGGAGTGTGCACCCGGTTGATCACCATGCCCGAAAGGGGCATGCCTTCCTCGGTGAGCCGGTCCACAAAGTACTCGGCCTCCCGTAGCGCGTCACGGTGCGGAGTTGCGACGACGAGAAACGTGCTGTGCCGAGACGACAACAGTTCAAACGTCGATGTGGCCCGCTGTCGAAATCCGCCGAAGAGTGCTTCGAACGCACGGACAAAGGTCTGTACGTCGCTGATGATCTGCGCGCCGAGGATCTTGGTCATCGCGGCAGACATCATGCTGAAACCGGCACCCATCAAGCGCAGCGGGCCACGAGTCGGGTGCAGCAAGAAGCGCAGGAAACGGCCGTCGAGCAGCGCGCTCAGGTGTTCAGGTGCGTCCAGGAAGTCCAGGGCCGAGCGCGCCGGGGGAGTGTCCACCACGATGAGATCCCATCTGCCCACAGTCTCCGCCTCGGTGTGGAGCTGCCCCAGCTTCTCCATCGCCATGTACTCCTGGGTTCCGGAGAACTCCGACGACAACGCCAGATAGAACTGGTTCTGCAAGATTGCAGCTGCCTTCTCGGGCGTGGAGTGCGCTAGCACCACGTCGTCGAAGGTGCCTTTCACGTCGAGCATCATTGCGTCCAGGCTGCCGCCAGCCGTCGTGTCGATGATGGGCACAGGACGAGGGGTGTTGTCGAGCTCACCGACGCCGAGCGATTGGGCCAGCCGGCGCGCCGGGTCGATAGTCAGCACGACGACCTTGCGTCCGGCCTCTGCTGCGCGCAGCGCGATGGCGGCGGACGTCGTCGTCTTGCCAACCCCGCCCGAGCCACAGCAGATAATGATCTTGGTCTCGCGATCGCCGATGATCTTGTCGATGTCGAGGAATGGGACAGGCAGCCCAGCGTGGGCATGCGACTTGGAGGCGTTGGTCATGCGGCCTCCAGAGATACCTGATCAATCAACTGCTCGGCGATCGCGAAGATCGCACCCTCGTCGATACCACCTGGGTCGAACGGAATCTGCGCCAGTGGCAGGCCCAGGGCGGTCAGCCGATCATGGCGCTGCTGCTCTTGCAACGTACGGGCCGCCTCGATCGCGAACTCCGCCGCCAATGCCTGGTTCTGCGTGATCGTCAGCCCGGGAACCTCCAAGATCAGTGACCCAGCGGCGGCGACCTGAAGCTGATCATGATCGAGCGGGCTCGGCGTCACCATATTTTCGATCACCATACCGGCCCTGATCCGGGTGGGCCGCAGCGCGGAGATAGCTTCCTCAGTCTCGGTGACGGGCATGTCCTCAAGCAGGGTGACGAGATGCACCGCCGTTGTCGCCGACCGCAGCAGCCGCATGATCGAGTCGGCCTGGTTGCGGATCGGTCCAACCTTCGCCAGGCCAGCGACAGCCCTGTGCACATTGAGGAACCGGGCGATCCTACCGGTTGGCGGAGCGTCCAGAACTACGGCGTCGTAGGCGTTCGGGCGGTCTTTGATCTTCCGCCGGACGGCTTCGTACACCTTGCCGGTAAGCAGGACGTCCCGCAGGCCGGGGGCGATCGAGGTCGCGAAGTCGACGGCACCGAAGCGGTCAAGTGCCTTGCCGGCGACGCTGAGGTGGTAGAAGGTGTCGAGGTATTCAATCAGTGCATCCTCGGCATCAATCGCCAAGCCGTACACCGTACCTCCCGACGGCGTACGGCTGATCCGGCGCTCCCCACGTCCGGCTAGCGACGGCACGTCGAACGGCTCAGAGATCCCATTCCGTCCCTCGACCTCGCACAGCAGCACCCGGCGGCCACTGGTGGCCAGTGCGCACGCCAGGCCGGCGGCGATGGTGGTCTTGCCCGTGCCGCCCTTCCCACTAACGATGTGCAGGGTGTGCTTGGGAGTCACAACACTCCTGTAATCGCGAGGCCGGCTTGGGTCCGGTAGCGCCGGTTGATAGCGATGAGGTTGGCAGCGAGGGCTTCCACCTGGCCTGCGTTGCGAAGCCTCCCCGCGTAGACGCCGCGCGCACCTGGGATGGCCGTGGCGAGCTCACATACCACCGCGACGGCGTCGCGATCCTCACCCAGCACAAGCACGTCATCTGCAAAGTGCTCGACGGTTGGGTCGTTGAGAAGGGCGGCACTGAGGAGATGGAAGGCGGCGATCACCGTGGAGTCGGGGAGCAGCTCTTCCGCTTCCTGAGCCGCAGATCCGGCGGCCACTCGCACCGGGAAGGGCCCTCGCTGGTCGAAGCCGAGCGGGTTGACGCAGTCGACGACGATCTTGCCGGCCAACTGCGTGGCTAGGGAGGAGAGCAAGTCGGCATGACCTTTGTACGGCACTGACACAATTACCAGCTCGGCGGCGGCCGCGTCGGAGTTGCCAACGCCAATGATCCGGCCAGGACCACCGGGCTGGCCAATCTCGGCTGCGATGGCCTCCGCTCGCTCCGGGCTACGGCTTCCAATGAGCACGTCATGCCCGGATGCAGCAAGTCGTGTGGCCAGACCGCGACCCAGCGGGCCGGTGCCGCCCAGGATTCCTACCTTCACCCGGACGCCCGGCGGGCTTTTGCGAGGTCAGGCCGCGTCGCGATGCATGCCGCCTGTATGGTCATGGGCTCGATAGTAGTGAGGCCTCCCGAGCCCGAACTGTCAGATTCGCCTCGCAACATGCGCCAAACTTCAACGTAGCCAGTCGCGAGCTCCTGCAGTGGGCCCCCATATTCGCTCCTTCGTCGCCCGCCAGCTGCGCCAAATCTCCACGCAGCCAATCGCGAGCTCCCGCAGTCGGCGAGCGGCCCGCGCGTCATAGTGTCAGTGGCAACAGTAAGGATGTGTTGCATGTCCTCTACTTCTGATACGAATGCCGCTCCTGGCTCGGTGACGCCTGAGCCAGTCCCGGCAACCTCCGCCTCCTCACAGCCCAAGATCAGCATGCAGACCGTGGTGCTCGATACCGACGATCCGCCGCGGCTGGCTGAGTTCTACACCGCGCTGCTCGGTTGGCAAGTTGAAGAAACCGAAGATGACTGGATCACGATCAGCGGGGATTCAGGCACTCAGATCGCTTTCCAGCTCGCGCTCAATCACAAACCTCCCACTTGGCCGGACAATGCCGTGCCGCAACAGTTCCACCTCGATCTTGACGTTGACGATCTGGACCGGGCTGCGGCGTACGCCGAGTCCATCGGTGCTCGCCGCGCCGCCGGCGGCGACAATGCGCCCAATTTCGTCGTTTTTCTCGATCCGAGCGGCCACCCGTTCTGTCTGTGTTCGTGAGGCTCGCGCCAGTGTGATGGCCTCTACAGTGAGGCTATGACGAAGTGGGAGTACGTTACGGTGCCGCTGCTGGTGCACGCGACCAAGCAGATCCTGGATAACTGGGGGCAGGATGGGTGGGAGCTGGTGCAGGTGGTGCCCGGGCTCAATCCAGAGAACCTCGTCGCCTACCTCAAACGCCCGATCCCAGCGTCCGGAGCCGGTGCGTGACCCTGCCGTCGCGACGGCTCGCCGATCTTGGACTGAGCTTGCCACCGGCGCCTGCGCCGATTGCCGCCTACGTGCCAGCTGTCCGGTTCGAGGATCTGGTTTACACCGCTGGCCAGCTGCCGTTGCTGAACGGCACGCTGCGAGCCGTCGGGAAGGTCGGCGCCGAAGTGACGGTCGACGACGCTGTCGAGTGTGCCCGGATCGCAGCGCTGAACGGGCTGGCGGCAGTGGTCGACCTGACTGGCGATCTTGACGTGATCACGCGGATTGTCAAGGTCGTGGTGTACGTGGCGAGTGCGTCAGGGTTCACTGATCAGCCGCTGGTTGCCAATGGCGCGAGTGGGCTGCTGAGAGAGATCTTCGGCGAGGCCGGCCGGCACGTCCGAAGCGCGGTCGGTGTCGCAGTACTACCTCTTGACGCCCCGGTCGAGGTGGAGCTCGTGGTCGCGGTCGGCTCGACGCCGATGATTGTCCCCCTCTGAACGTGCCGTCATGCCGACGCACTCTTACGACGTCTTAATCCGGCTGGCGCCAGAGGTGCCGGAGGCCATGATGGAGCGGGCCGCAATCTGGACCCGAGACTCGGTGCCGAGTCTCCCCGCCCCTGCGGCCAGCGTCATCCTGGTGCGGGACGGCCCGACCGGACTTGAGACCTATTTATTGCACCGGCATGCACGAATGGCCTTCGCGCCCTCGATGGTCGTTTTTCCTGGCGGGCGCGTTGATGCAGTAGACGCTTCCGGCGAGGGCGATCCGATCCGTCGCTGCGCGCTTCGTGAGACGTCGGAAGAGACTGGTGTCGTGCTCACTGAGACAGATCTATATCCCTGGGCGCACTGGATTACTCCGGAAATCGAGCCTCGCCGGTATGACACGACTTTCTTTGTGGCGGCCATGCCTGATGATCAGGAGGCGGCCGACATTTCCGGGGAGACTGATCATGCCGATTGGTCGACTCCCGGCGAGACACTGGCCGCCGAGCGCTCCGGACGTATCAGGATGTTGCCGCCCACGATGTCGATCTTGATCGAACTTGCCGATCTTGCAACTGTGGCTGAGGTGATCAATCAGACGATTGACCGCCAGATCGAGCCAGTACTGCCTCAGTTGGTGAAAACCGAGAGTGGCTGGCAGTTCCACTATCCGCGAGCCGCTCCTCGCGATACGTCAGTATGACGCTCCCCGACGAATCGGGCGTGCCGTATGTCCGGCTGATCCGAGCCCCCAACCCGGGCCCGATGACCCTGGACGGAACCAACACCTGGGTGATCGCCGATCAAGGTGAGGGTGCTCTGGTGGTCGACCCAGGTCCAGCGATCGTTGATCACATCGAGGCGATCTTGGCGGTGAGCGTGCCACGGCTCGTCATGATCGCGCTCACCCACCGGCATCTCGATCACTCAGAAAGCGCCGCGGCACTGGCCAAGCGAGCCGGTTGCGGCGTACGAGCCGCCGATCCGCAATTCCGCTTGGGTCAAGCTGGGCTGGACGGTGGGGACCTGCTGCGCGTGGGTGTGCTGACTATTGAAGTGATCGAGACGCCCGGTCATACCAGCGACTCGCGTTCATTACTACTGTCCGGTCCCGACGGGGTCGGCCGGCTGATCACCGGTGACATGGTGCTCGGCCGTGGTACCACGGTGATCACCTATCCGGATGGGGACCTGGCGGCATATTTCGAGTCACTAGATCTGCTCGAGCGGATGGTCAGGAGTCGCAATGTGGCTGAGCTGCTTCCTGGTCACGGGCCGATTGTCACAGACCCGCTGACGTGGCTGTCCTTCTATCGTCGCCACCGACACGAGCGCCTCGACCAGGTCCGCGCTGCTCTCGCGGCTGGGGATCGCACGGCCAGTGAAATCGTGGCTCGGGTCTATGCCGATGTCGACCGCAGCGTATGGCCAGCAGCCGAGCAGTCGGTGCGGGCACATCTGGACTATCTGCGGCGACAGGCGTAGCGCGGCAGGTCCCCTTGGTGGGCGCAAGTCCTCAGGGAGCTCATTCTTGCCCCACAGCGTGCACATAGGGTTCCGCGCAACTCTCGGAGCCATGATCCAGAACCAGCAGCCGGGAACCCCAGACTTCACCACCCATCCTCAGCCTGCGCGCTCCGGGGAGGAGCCAACAGTCAGACTGCCGAACGGCCCTTATGGCGGCTACACAGGCGCTGACTTTCCCGCTCCGGCCGGTGTTCCGCCACTGAATGCGTACTCCCCGCCGCCGACGGTCGTCGAGCGGCCGAGACACAGAGGCGGTGGCCTCATCGCCGCCGCGGCGATCGCGGCAGTGCTGGGCGCCGGGGCCGGCATAGGTTCGTACGCCTTCCTGCAGAACGACGGCAGCGTCTCGCCGATTAGCGTCAGCAGCGGGGCGGCGCCGCAGAGTCCGACACTCGATGGCACGGTGGCAGCAGCTGCAGCGAAGATCGAGCCGTCGCTGGTCACGATCGCCGTGCAATCAGGTGGCAGCGGCGGAATCGGTAGCGGCGTGGTGCTTGACAAGGATGGCCACATCCTGACCAACAACCACGTGATCGCTGCCGCCGCCCAGGGGGGCGAAATTACCGTCACCTTCCACAACGGCACGACGGCGATTGCCAAGATCATTGGGACCGCTGAATCCACTGACCTGGCCGTAATCAAAGTCGACGGCGTAAGCGATCTGAGCCCTGCCACGTTCGCGAAGTCCGGCGAACTCACGGTTGGCCAGACTGTCGTCGCCGCAGGCGCGCCGCTCGGACTAGCTGAGTCGGTAACGAGCGGCATCGTGTCCAACACGGCTCGCCCGGTTCGTTCGGGCAACAACAACGATGCTGTCTACCTGGCGGTGCAAACCGATGCTGCGATCAACCCGGGCAACTCCGGTGGTCCGCTCGTCGACCTCAACGGTGCCATTGTGGGCATCAACTCCTCGATCGCCAGCACCAGCTCAGGTGCCGACGGTGGCCAGCCGGGCAACATCGGCATTGGCTTCGCCATCCCATCCGACGTTGCGTCCCGTGTCGCAAATGAGCTGATCACCACTGGCAAGTCCAGCAATGCCGCCCTTGGTGTGACGTTGACTGGTTCCGACTCCGAGGTGTCGACCAGTGTCGGTGTGCCGCTGCAGGAGGTCATCAACGGCGGTGCGGCCGAGCAGGCCGGCCTGCAGGCTGGAGATGTGGTGACGAAGATCAACGACTTCCACACCACTACCGCCGACGGACTGATCGCTGCGACCCGGTTCTACGCGCCCGGGACATCCGTCACAGTGACATTCATCCGTGATGGCGGCCCGGCACAGACCGCTGAGGTGACTCTCGGCACCGCCTGAGATCACTCGGCAACAGCCATTGTTTCCCGGCTCGCCCGCTCCCGTACAGGTTGAACGCGCGAGCCGGGGCTCCACCTCCAGACCCTCCGGCAGGGGCTTATCTGGCCCTGCGCTCCACTCGCTCGACATCGAGGATCGTCACGGAGCGGGGTTCCAGTCTGATCCAGCCACGGGCTGCGAAGTCGGCGAGCGCTTTGTTTACGGTCTCTCTTGAGGCGCCGACGAGCTGTGCCAGCTCCTCTTGGGTCAGATCATGATGCACATGCATGCCGTCGTCCCGCTTGTCACCGAACCGCTGCGCCAACTCCAAGAGCTGTTTCGCAACTCGCCCTGGGACATCAGAGAAGACCAAGTCGGCGACCACATCGTTGGCTCGCCGGAGCCGCGCGGCAAGCTGACCCAGCAACCCTTGAGCCACCTCAGGACGGTCCGTCAACCACGGAATCAGCTCATCGTGCTCCAGGGTCCGCAGCTCACAGGCCGTAACCGCCGTAGCGGTGGTCGACCGCGGTCCCGGATCGAAGACGGACAGTTCGCCAAACATCTGACCAGGCCCGAGCACTGCCAGGAGGTTCTCACGCCCCGCCGATCCGGTGCGTCCCAACTTGATCTTGCCGCTTACCACGATGTAGAGCCGGTCCTCCGAGTCGCCTTCGTGGAATAGCACGTCGCCTTTGTTGAGGTACAACTTCCCCATTGCAGAGGAGAGCGCGGTCGCGGCATCGTCTTCCAGTCCGGCAAACAGCGGTGCCTTCTTCAAGACTTCCGGATCCACGCGGTCCTCCCTGATCACGGTTCGCCTTTCGAGGGCAAGGCTACCGTTGAATGCCGCGTAACGTCAGGGGCCGGAAGTTGGCGCTGAACTAGTGTGATGGCATGAGTTCGAGCAAGTCCGGCGGCGCGCCTGAGCTCGCCCCCGATGTCGCCGATCGCGCCACAACTCTGCCTTACGACAAGTCCCATACCGCGCTGGTACGCCGCGCCCGCACCATGAACCGCATCCTGGCGGCTACCTATCCCGACGCCCACATCGAGCTCGATTTCACCAATCCGCTTGAGCTGCTCGTTGCCACCATTCTGTCTGCACAGAGCACCGACAAGCGGGTCAACTTGATCACGCCGGTAGTCTTCGCCCGCTATCCCGACGCCGCCGCGTATGCCGCTGCCGACCGGGAGGAATTGGAGGAGTTGATTAAGCCCACGGGCTTCTTCCGGGCGAAGACCGACGCCCTGATCAAACTTGGAGCCGCCCTGACCGAGCGCTTTGGCGGCGAAGTGCCCAAGCGGATGAAGGACCTGGTGACCCTCCCCGGCGTCGGCCGCAAGACCGCCAACGTGGTGCTCGGCAACGGCTTCGGCGTTCCCGGCATCACAGTGGACACCCACTTCGGGCGGCTCGTCCGCCGTTTCGGATGGACCACGGAGACCGACCCAGACAAGGTCGAACTCGCAGTCGCCGCCCTCTTCCCGCCAAAGGACTGGACCCAGTTGTGCCACAACGTCATCTGGCACGGCCGCCGGCGCTGCCATGCCCGGAACCCGGCGTGCGGCGCCTGCCCGATCGCCCGCTGGTGCCCCTCGTTCGGTGAAGGAGAGACCGATCCGATCAAGGCTCTCAAGTTGGTTCGGGAGCCGCGGGGATGATGTGGAGACGCGGCTGGCTGGCACCGGCAGCCGCCGTACTCGTGATCGTGCTGGCGGGGTGCGCTGGATCCACAGCGCCCGCACCGCCGGTCGCGTCGTCGGCCGAGGCCATTCCGACTCCGGAGGTGACAGCAGATCTTGCGGCCACGAAAAAGGCGGCCGGCATCGCTGACTGTCCACGCTCCGATCCCGATGTCGCCGCCCTACCCTCCGGACTCCCCGATGTCGTATTGCCTTGTCTCGGCGGCGGTCGTGAGGTGCGGCTCGCCGGGCTTCGTGGTAAGCCGATGATGATCAATGTGTGGGCGCAGTGGTGCGGACCATGCCGTGAGGAAGCCCCATACCTGGCCGAGGTAGCGGCGGCAAACCAGTCCGATTTGATGATCATGGGAATCGACCACGCCGACCCGCGACCAGATCTGGCTATCGAGTTTGCGCAACTGTCCACCTGGACCTACCCACAACTCGCGGATCCAGATGTTGTGCTGCGCGCAGCGCTGCAAATCACCGGTCCGCCGCAGACCTTTTTCGTCCGCCCGGACGGCACGATCGCTTATCGCCACGCTGGACCGTTCAGCTCGGCTGCCGAAATTCGGGATCTGGCGGACGAGCATCTTGGAGTCACTCCATGACTGATGCCCAGGCGGAACGACCCGAGTGGCTCAACACCCTCACCGAGGCCCTGTCAGAGCAGTCCAGGCTGGATCGGGTGGTCGCCATCAGGCCAGGAATCGGCGCCCGGCCGGCCGCAGTGTTGATCTTGATAGGCGAAGGCCCGGCGGGTCCGGAGATCATGTTCATTGAACGGGCCGCCGGCATGCGTACCCACGCCGGACAGATTGCTTTCCCTGGTGGTGCCGCTGATGTGGATGATCTTGATCTAGCTGACACCGCACTGCGGGAGGCCGCGGAGGAGACTGGTCTGGACCGCAGCGGGATTGAGGTGCTTGGTGTGCTGCCTCCTGCGCACGTGGACGTGAGCGGGTTCGATGTCACGGCGGTCATCGCCTGGTGGCGGGAAACCAGCCCGGTGGCCGTGATGGATTCCCGGGAGGCGGCGTCGATCGATATCGTGCCAGTCGCCGTACTCACTGATCCGGCGCATCGGGTACGGGTCCGACATCCGTCGGGCTACACCGGGCCGGCGTTCGAGGTAAATGGGCATCTCATCTGGGGGTTGACTGCACACTTGCTGGACGGCGTACTCGATCTTGCCGGGTGGCAACAGCCCTGGGATCGGCGGCGTGTGGTAGAGATTCCGGCGCGATACTTGACGGACTCGAGCCGCCCGGACCGAGGAGGACCCGATGCCCACTGATGATCATGCCGAGCTGCTGGCTCGCTGGAACGCCACCCTACCGCGCCAGCAGGAGCTCGGTGAGAACTTGATCACTCGGTACAGCGAGCCGCATCGGCGCTACCACACCACCAAGCACTTGCTTCGTGTGCTGACCATGATCGACCAGTTGGCTGATGATCATGACATCTTTCTGGTACTGCTAGCTGCGTGGTTTCACGACGCCGTGTACGCCATCCCACCCGGCCAGGTCAGCAACGAGGAGGCTTCGGCGCGGCTAGCGCTGCGGGAGCTGAGCCGGGTCGGGCTGGAGCAGGAGGATCTGAACCAGATCGCGCGGTTGGTGCGGCTGACCGAGACCCACCTACCTGGACCGCGTGATCCAGATGGCGAGCTGCTGTGCGACGCGGATCTTGCGATCTTGGCATCCGATCCGGCCGATTATGCCGACTATGCGGCCGCCATACGTGAGGAGTATGCGCAGGTGTCGGAGGAGGAATTCCTGTCCGGACGGCTGGCACTGCTGACGGGGCTTTCCGAGCGCGAGATCTTCCGTACGGCCAAGGGACGTCAGCTGAGCGATGCGGCCCGGACCAACCTTGGGGCGGAGATGGCAGCGCTCAGGGGGCGCCTCGGCATTGCTGTGGAAGGATCAGATGTGTGACCTCGGAGCCCAGACAGACCACCGTTGTTTCTGTTGACCGTCCGACCGACTGGTGGAAATCGGCAGTCGTCTATCAGATCTATCCGCGATCTTTTGCCGACAGCAACGGCGACGGCATGGGCGACATCCCAGGGATCACCTCACGCTTGGACTATCTGGTTGATCTCGGGATCGACGTGGTCTGGCTCTCGCCGGTCTATACGTCGCCCATGGACGACAACGGCTATGACATCAGCGACTATCAAGACGTTGATCCAATGTTCGGCACCCTGGCAGATTTGGATCGGCTGATCGCGGGCCTGCATGAACGCGGCATCAAGATCGTGATGGATCTGGTGGTGAATCACACCTCCGATGAGCATCCATGGTTCATCGAGTCTCGTGATCCCGCATCACCCAAGCGGGACTGGTACTGGTGGCGCCCAGCCCGCCCGGGCTTCGAACCTGGTAGTGAGGGCGCGGAGCCGACGAACTGGGAGGCCGCGTTCTCAGGCTCAGCCTGGCAGTTCGATGAGCGCAGCGGAGAGTACTACCTGCACATCTTCAGCACAAAGCAGCCCGACCTGAACTGGGAGAACCCTGAGGTTCGACACGCCATCTACGACATGATGAATTGGTGGGTTGATCGGGGAGTGGACGGCTTTCGCATGGATGTGATCAACCTCATCTCCAAGCACCGGCTCGTTGATGGCGTGCCAGCCGCGGGACGGACCCGGGTGTCGTCCTTCCTGTTCACGGCCAATGGTCCCCGGCTGGATGAGTTCCTCGCCGAGATGAATGCTGAGGTGGGTCTTGACGCGCGGAACCTGCTTACGGTTGGCGAGATGCCTGGCTCGACGACTGAGACCGCCCGGAGGGCTACTGATCCTGCGAATCATGAGCTGAACATGGTGTTCACCTTTGAGCATGTGAGTCTGGACAGCCTGCCGGGCGGTAGCGGCAAGTGGGACCTTGTGCCGCTTTCGTTGCCAGCGCTGAAAAAGAACTTGAACGAGTGGCAAGTAGCCCTCGCTGGCGTCGGCTGGAATTCTCTGTATTGGGACAACCATGATCAACCGCGGGCGGTGTCGCGGTTTGGCGATGACAGCCCTGAACATCGGGTGAACTCAGCCAAGACCCTTGGCACGGTGCAGCACATGCACAGGGGGACGCCATACGTTTACCAGGGCGAAGAGCTCGGCATGACCAACACCTACTTCACCGCCATCGACCAGTACCGTGACATTGAGTCGCTCAACTACCACGCCGCTGCACTCAGCTTGGGCATGGAGGTCGAGACCGTGCTGCACTCGCTTTCGGTGAAGAGTCGAGACAATGCCCGTACCCCGATGCAGTGGGACGACACCTCACACGCCGGGTTCACCGAGGGGATTCCGTGGCTGCCGGTCAATCCCAACTACCTCACCATCAATGCAGCGGCGGCAGTCGAGGACCCGGACTCGGTATTCCACCACTTCCACAAGTTGATCGAGCTTCGCCAT
This sequence comes from Actinomycetota bacterium, assembly GCA_046725775.1. Classification (GTDB taxonomy): domain Bacteria; phylum Actinomycetota; class Actinomycetes; order Propionibacteriales; family Propionibacteriaceae; genus Microlunatus. The sequence goes on from JBKOZG010000400.1 coordinate 20,936, forward strand.
GATCATCCAGTGGTGGTGCACGGCCGGTTCGAGCTGCTGCTTCCTGATCACGAGCAGATCTGGGTACTGAGCCGAACGCTGGATGATCAAGTGCTGCTCATGATCGCGAACTGTTCATCTCAGCCCATCAGTGTGCCTGCAGATGCCGTCCCGGACCTGTCCGGCGCCGAGGTGCTGCTGGCTACGCACGAGGACTCCACGTCGCTCGAGCTTGTGCCGTGGGAGTCACGCATCTACCTCCTCGGCTGAGTCGGGCTTCGGTTTAGCAGGCGTCCCAAACTCCTTGTCGGCCGGTGTATTGAGATGGCGCGCGCGGGCGATGAAGGGGAGGGCGAGCGCGGAGCCGGCGGCCGATAGCAGATAGGACACCTGGTAACCCCAGGCATCTGCGCTCTTGCCCAGCACCGGCTGTGCCACAATCCCGCCCGCGCTGTTGATCAACGAGTCGAAGGAAAGGATCGTGGCCCGTTGTTGGGACGGGATCATCCCGTTCAGGTACGCCTGCCGGATAGGCAGCGCGGCATAACCCACCAGTCCCCAGAGCGCGATCAGGACGATGACTACCCAGAAGTTGCTGATCAGCCCGATGAGTGCGAGCATCGCCGTGGCGAGGATCCCCAAGACCAGCAGCGCAGAAGTCCGCCGCTTGAAGGCGCTGCGGATACGTGGGGTGAGGAGTCCTCCGACGATCTGGGCTCCGGCGAGTAGCGCCGCCACGAGGCCGGCGATCCCATACGCCTGCTGATCACCCCACAGATTTAGCAAGTGCGGCTGGAGGGCGTAGTACACGTAGATATCGATGCCACCGGCGAACATCCCGGCCAGCATGATTGCTCGGACCGCCGGCACCTTAAGAC
>JBKOZG010000183.1:0-4768 GCA_046725775.1 Actinomycetota bacterium
CGGAAGAATCGACTGGGTCGTCAACGGGGCCATCTTTGGCCTCTACCACGTGCACCAGCCGTGGAGTATGCCTGCCAGCGTTCTCGACGGGGCGTTGGCTCAGGCCTTTCCCACGAAGCGGTATCAGAGCACCTGGATGGGACTCATCACACATACTATTCCGAGCTTCGTCATCATCGGGGTTGTTCTGCCGCTGGTGCTGTGAACAGGGTTCTGGTCTAACGCCCCGCTCGATTCGCAGCCTGGGGCGCACTCCCGCAGGAATGGTCATTCCTCCGTAACCGAGATGCGCTGGCTCACCGCGAGGTCGGCGAGGCTGCCTGAGATGTCGCTAAGTTGATCAATGGTGGCCATGAGTGCGTGGCCGCGCCGACTAGAGCATTGACCTGCCGGAACCCGGTGGAGGGAAGTCGCGCGTCACGCGATGACGTCCTCGGCCGCGGGGTCACGCACGGACCCAGGGCGCAGAATCTCTTTCGCACGAAACCTGTTGATCATTTTCCTGCTCCTGCGGACCGGATGATCCCGACTTGGACCCAGCTGGCGAGGTGGCGCAGCAGCCAGCTGAGAGCCGTCTCGGAACGCCTATCGACAGCCCTCCGGCGTCGGCTTGTCCACATACACGGCTCGGTAACCATGGTCTCAGAAGGCCACTCGCTGTCCCGCGCCAGGTGCGGGTACCGCGCAGACGTGTCTCGATCTCTGCCGGCTCAGGGTTCTGCTCCTGCGCTTCCCCGACTACCTCGGTAAGCAGATGTATCTCTTCATCTGTTGGAGGAGTCGTTAACACTTCCCACGCCAACTCGGCGAGCACCGGGTGAGCAGACATCATCAACCGACGGCGCCGCAGGTTTTCTTCGCTGATGTCCCAAGTTCGTTGCGCCCCAAGCTGAGCGGGTACACATGGCTGACCGAGTACGAGATGTCGAAGACGTGGACAACGGCGACAGTGGATACCGGTACCCGCTAGGGCACGTTTTGAACGATTGGGATGAGCGACTGGTCGCCGGTCCACCAGAGCCTGAGTCACTGGCTCGCCGAGCCACACCACGAATGCGCAAGCATGAGCCCTCAGCCCCCGTCCCGCATGAACAACGGCGGATTCTGGCGGTCAGCGCAACACGGTGATCTTCGACCTTGGCTGATTCGGTGGTGAGGCTGGCGGGCGGCGGGCGCTGGTACGGGCCGGCATTCCCACGCCTCAAGGGCGCTGCGCGTCCCCTTCGGGACCCGCTTGCGGGCCGTTACAGGGAGTACTTGACATGCGCCGCGGCTCAGCTGACGAAGAGGCCCGGCTCGTCCGGCAGCGACCGGGCGCCCGTGCGCCAGACGCGGGCGCTTCCCCGGATCGCCACGTGGCTCATGAAGTTGTGGGGGTGCCGCGCCAGGCACTGCAACTCACCGGGAAGTGTGTAGACGCTGTGGCCCGGTCGGACGGTGATGACACCACCGCCGCGCGCTTGAGCACGTCCGAGACCTTCGATGACGGGAAGTCTCTGACCCCTGGCGCCCCGTCCGCTCGCCACAGCCAGATGAATACCTCAAGATGGAGTACGGATTCATCCCTAGGTCACCGGACCGGATGGTGCGACACTCATTCTTATGGCACCGTGATAGAGGATGACGATCCCTGTTTCCCGTTGCTTGTTGGGCGGCTGTTCACTGAGAGCGGCTTCGCCGCGGCGGAGACACCGGTGACGGGCACCACGCATCGCTGCGCTAATCCACGATCCGGTGTCAACCAGTCAAGGAACAAATGAAAGAGGGGACCGACGTGTCTGACCGTGGCAGCGAAAGCGAAAGCCCAGTAATCCCCGCCCCGGCTCCGAAGCCGACTCGACCCAAGTCGAATCGGGATTGGTGGCCGAATCAGCCGGACCTGCAGGTTCTCCGCCAGCGCTCGCCGCTGTCCAATCCGATGGGCGAGGACTTCAACTATGCCCAGGAATTCAAGACCCTCGACCTCGAGGCGTTGAAGCGGGACGTCTTCGAGGTGATGACGACGTCGCAGGACTGGTGGCCTGCCGACTACGGTCATTACGGAGGGCTCTTCATCCGGATGAGTTGGCATGCCGCTGGTACGTACCGCATCGCCGATGGCCGAGGCGGCGGCGGCAGCGGCGCGCAGCGCTTTGCCCCCCTCAACAGTTGGCCCGACAACGCGAGCCTCGACAAGGCGCGCCGGTTGCTCTGGCCGATCAAGCAGAAGTACGGCCGCAAGATCTCCTGGGCCGATCTGATTATCTTCGCCGGCAACTGTGCCTATGAATCGATGGGCTTCAAGACATTTGGCTTCGGTTTCGGGCGAGAGGACATCTGGGAGCCCGAGGAGATCTTCTGGGGCCCTGAGGACACCTGGCTCGGAGATGAGCGCTACAGCGGGCCCGGGGAGTGGGCTAGTCCGTTTGGCGCCGTGCAAATGGGTCTGATCTATGTGAACCCGGAGGGGCCGCGCGGCAACCCGGATCCGCTGACGGCCGCCCGCGACATTCGAGAGACGTTCCGTCGCATGGCGATGAACGACGAGGAGACGGTTGCGCTCATCGTCGGCGGCCACACGGTCGGCAAGACCCATGGCGCGGCCCCCGCCAAATACATCGGCCCGGAGCCCGAAGCCGCCGCGATCGAGCAGCAGGGTCTTGGCTGGAAGAGCTACTACGGCACCGGCAAGGGCACAGACGCGACTACCAGCGGTCTGGAGGGCACCTGGACCAACGAGCCGACGAAGTGGGACAACGGATTCCTCGACAATCTGTACAAGTACGACTGGGAGCTCACCAAGAGCCCTGCCGGTGCCTGGCAGTGGGTTGCCACGAATCCCGAGGCCCAGGGCGCCGTGCCCGATGCTCATGATCCGTCAAAGCGGCACGCCCCGGTGATGTTGACGACGGACCTGGCGCTGAAGCTGGATCCGATCTATGGGCCGATTTCGAGGCGCTTCTACGAGAATCCCGACCAGCTCGCGGAAGCGTTCGCCAAGGCCTGGTACAAGCTGCTGCACCGCGACATGGGACCCATCTCGCGCTACCTCGGGCCCTGGGTTCCGGAGCCACAGCTGTGGCAGGACCCCGTCCCCAAGGTTGATCATGAACTGATCACCGACGAGGACATCGCTGCCCTCAAGGACACGATCCTGGAGTCGGGACTGTCCATCTCTCAGTTGGTCTGCGCCGCCTGGGCCTCGGCGGCAAGCTTCCGCGGTACCGACACGCGTGGCGGGGCCAACGGGGCGCGGATTCGCCTGGCGCCGCAAAGAGACTGGGAGGTCAACGAACCGGCCGAGCTGGCCAAGGTGCTGCAGACCCTCGAGCAGATTCAGCAAGACTTCAACAGCACACAGGCCGGTGGCGCCAAGGTCTCGCTAGCGGACCTGATCGTCCTCGGCGGATGCGCGGCCGTCGAGCAAGCGGCGAAGAATGCCGGACACGACATCGCAGTCCCGTTCGCGCCGGGGCGTACCGACGCCTCGCAGGACCAAACCGACGTGGAGTCGTTCGCCGTGCTCGAACCAACCGCAGATGGGTTCCGCAACTACCTCCGACCTGGTGAGAAGTTGCCGCCGGAGACGCTGCTGGTGGACCGGGCATTCATGTTGACGCTGACCGCTCCCGAGATGGCGGTACTGATCGGCGGCATGCGGGCCCTGAACGCCAACTTCGGTCGAGCCCAACACGGCGTCTTGACCCAGCGGCCCCAGACGTTGACCAACGACTTCTTCGTGAACCTGCTCGACATGGGCACCAAGTGGAAGCCGTCCGCCTCGGCTGAGAACGTGTACGAGGGCAAGGATCGCGTTACGGGCGACCTCAAGTGGACCGCCACCGCCGTCGACCTCGTCTTCGGCTCGAACTCCCAACTCCGAGCTATCGCGGAGGTTTACGCGTGCGACGACGCGCAGGAGAAGTTCGTGCGTGACTTCGTGGCCGCGTGGAACAGGGTCATGAACCTCGATCGGTTCGACCTGGCCTGATTCCATACGTCCAGTCCTCCCTGCCGGAAGTAGTCCAGAACCTCGTCGTGGGCCTGCCCGCAAGCCCGATCCCCACGTCGACACCTCCGAATCGGCCGGCTGGTCGATGGCGCACTGGTCGCGTAGATAGTCAGCGGCGAAGGCCTGCGTCGAGGTAGTGAAGGAGCGTGTCCGGGCGGCGGGGTCGCTGCCCGGGCAGAACACGCACGATAGCCGACCCGTCATCGGGCCAGGGCTCCCGAAGCTGGGCGAGCCGCAAAGTAGGAGATCTTCCACAGAATGCGCTACCGGAGGGGTTGGTAGCGCTGTGCAACCATGCGGAATGCGGCATATCCGTGCACTTCGCGCCGCCGAGTTGCCGTTTGTGAGGGCTTGAGCCCTCGGGTGGTGGTGCGCACCACCAATGATTTTGGGGGTGTGCGAGGGTCTGATCTGCCGTACCGGAATGAAGGAGGAACCATGGGCAAGGTCATCGCAGCCATCACGACCTCGGTCGACGGCTATATCGTGGGGCCGCAGGACGGGCCGGAGCACGGCCTCGGCATCGGCGGCGAGCGTCTCCACTACTGGGTGATGGGTGGCCCGTGGACGTACGCCGACGACGGCCACGACACCGGCGGCATGCACGGCGCGGACCGGGAGTACTACGAGTCACTCACCGACGGGATTGGCTGCGGGATCGTCGGCCGCAACATGTACGACGCCGCCGGCGCCTGGGGCGGCACCAACCCATTCCCCGGCACGTTGATTGTGCTGACCCACCGCACCGAGGACCAGCCCGATCCGAGTGCGGGCTTC